>NZ_CAXUCH010000024.1:0-31761 GCF_964249325.1 uncultured Mycobacterium sp.
ACTGTCAGACCCGTCCACATTCGCTGCAGCCACCGCTTGAATCCAACCGGCGTGTAGTCGCAGACGTTTAAGTGTCGCCGGTCCGGCCAGAGGTTGCCGGTCAGTGACTGCCTCAGCTGCGCTTGGCCAACCACTCGGCCTGCATGACCAGCAGCGCCATCGGTTCCAGTTGCGGCGTGTCCGGGTCGAGTTCGCGGTAGCGCCGATAGACGTTGGCGACGACGCGTTCGGCGTCCAACCAGGCCGCGTACTCGACGAGATCGATGGTGTCCGCGGCCTCGGCGAACGACAGCCCCTTGCGGTAGGCGTCCTCTGCTGCTTCGGCGATGTGGACAAGATACCCACGCACGGCGCGGATCCCGTCCGGGTCGGTGACCGGGCCGTGCCCGGGCACGACGGTCTCGGCGTCAAGCGCCAGCATGGCGTCACAGGCCGCGATACAGTTCGCGATCGGGCCGGCCCACACGATCGGAGTGCAGCCGATGAACAGCAAATCCCCGGCGAACAGCACGCCGGCGTCGGGCACGTGCACGACGCTGTCGGCCGCGGTGTGGGCAGGTCCCAGATTCATTAGGCGTACCTGCCGCCCGCCGACGTCGATGGTCAGCTCGTCGTCGAATGTCTGGTCCGCGTTGCGAATGGTGATCCCGCTGAAGTCGAAGGGCCCGAACCGGTCTCGCGCGTAGCGGATCGCGACCGGACCGAGATCCGCGGTCTGGATCATGGCCAGCATCTCGGGCGCCATACCGTGCGCGATCTCCTCGGCGGTGCCCTTCGCCGCGATGATGCGCACGGAGCTGTCCAGCAGCTGGTTGCCGTGCGTGTGATCGCCGTTGGAGTGGGTGATCAGCGCGTCGGTGATTGGCGCGCGGTCGGTGACGGGCCGCATCGCGGCCAGCATCTCGCGGGTCAGCGGCAGATCGAACAGGGTGTCGACCAGCAGCGACGCGCCATCGCCGGCGATAAGCGCGGCGTTGCTCCAGCCGTATCCACCATCCGGCAGCGTCCAGGCCCACACCTGTTCGCCGACCTCGTGCAGCCCACGGGTATAGGGCACTTTCGCCGGCGCCCGGTTGACGCGAGGCTGCTCCGGGTTGACGTCCGGGTTTGGTCGCGGCGCCAGCCGTTGTGGCGCCGTAGTGGCGCGCACCGTCTGGCGGGTCTCGCCGAGTCCTTCGACCCGCAGGGTGACCACGTCGCCGTCGTGCAGCCAGCCCGGGAAGGATTGCGGGTCGGCGAGGTGCTCGACGAGGGTGCAGGTTGGCACGGTGCCCGAACCGAAGACGTCGCCGGGCAGCAGCGTCACTCCGCGCGATGCGTAGGAGACGACTTCACCGAAACTCCAGTCCATCGTCTCCGTGGACCCTGAGCCGATGACTCTGTCGTTGACCAGCGCGGTCACCTCGAGGCTGAGCTTGCCGTTGCGGCGGTAGGGCGCCAGTTCGTCGGCTGTGACCAGATACGGCCCCAGCGTGACCCCGCTGTCTTTGCCCTTGGCCTGGCCGATCCCCTGCTGCCCTTCCAGGCGCTGCAGATCGCGGGCGGACCAGTCGTTGAAGATCGTGTAGCCGATGATCGCCGCTTCGGCTTGTTCGACCGACAGGTCTTTGCCGGTTTGTCCGATGACTGCGGCGATCTCCAATTCGAAGTCCTGCCAAGCACTTCCGGGCGCCATCGGTGCATCATCGTAGGCGCCGAGCACAGTTGCCGGACAGGCGAAGTAGAAGGCCGGGATCCGGTACCAGACGTCTTTCAGGATCCGGCCGCCGCCGGCGGCTTGCTGGCAATTTCGCATGTGATCCAAAAAGCACAGGCAGTCGCGGATCGACGGCGGTCGGGGAATCGGCGCGGCGAGCCTCACCTCGCCGAGACGGGCCGTCACCGGTGTACGCAGCGCTTCTTCGCCGGCCGCGCGCAGACCGTCGGCGCCGCGCTGGATCAGGTCAAGCATCCGCACGCCCGGTGGCATCGCGTGAATCTCGTCACCGGTGAGCACCCCGGCGCGCTCACCGCCGTCGCCTCGATAGGTCACCCACCGCATGGGCTACAACATACAAACCATCTCCGTGAGGATGAGGCGAATGCCCCATGCGCCGGTACACCGGGCAAGCAAGTATCGGGCTATGACGATAACGCCTGCCGAGCAGTGGGCCCGGGTACTGATCGATGGTCATGGGTCTTTAGTCAAGGCGCGTCGGGTATTTCGCTACCTGCCCGCTGCGCCCCGATGCAAGGTCTGCAACAACCCGTTCGGCGGCATCGCCGGCCGCGTGTTCGCGGCCGCGGGATTCCGCCCTTCACGTAAGAACCCGAACCTGTGCACCCGCTGCTGCGACGTGCTTCCGGCGGGCGGCGCCGAGGTCGACATCGCGGTCCTGTTCGCCGACGTCCGGGGATCAACCACCCTAGGTGAACAGACCGTCGCCGCAGACTTCGCCGCGTTGCTCAACCGGTTTTACATCGCGGCGACTCGTACGCGTTTGCGACACGACGCGGTGATCGACAAGCTGATCGGTGACGAAGTGATGGCCTTCTTTGCACCGGGCATCGCCGGGCCGCAATATCGTGACCGCGCGGTGGAAGCTGGGGTCGACCTGCTGCGGACCGTTGGCTACGGCACCGGAGATGGGCCCTGGCTGCAACTCGGCATAGCGGTGAATGCCGGTGTCGCCTACGTCGGCAACGTCGGCGGCCCGGTAATGGACTTCACCGCTTTGGGCGACGCGGTCAATGTCGCGGCAAGGATGCAACAGCATGCCGCCGCAGGCGAGCTGCTCGTAGCGCAAGGGGTGGCCGACAGCGCGACCGGGCACGCAAAGCAGCGCACATTACACTCACGCGGACATGAACGGCCGATCGAAGCCATGGTGCTTACCAGGTAACCCGACTCACTTCTCTCGCACCACATCGCCGGGTTCCTTGTCCGGCCGCAGGCCGCGCCAACTGGGTTGGCGCAGCCGGCCATCCGATGTCCATTCGCTGTAGCGCACCTCGCCCACCAGCTTTGGCTGCACGAACGTCACACCCTTGGCGTCCTTGGTAGGAAGCCTTGCGTTGAAGGGCGATTTGTCGGTTTGCAGCGGTGCCAGGGTCTTCTTCAGGTCGGCCAGGTCACGTTCGGTGAACCCGGTGCCGACCCGCCCGGCGAAATGCAGCCCGCCGTCCGCCGGAATACCCATCAACAGCGACCCGATGCCGCTGGTGCGTCCGCCCTCACCGGCGCGCCAACCACCGATCACGACTTCCTGTGTGCGCCAATGCTTGTCCTTGATCCACGACATCGAACGCCGGCCCGGCTGATAGGCCGAGTCACGTTTCTTGGCGACGACACCCTCCCAGCCGCGCTTGTCTGAGTACTCCAGCGCCGCAGCGCCGTCACCGGGCAGCAAGTCGGGGACGATGAGATGACTGGCGCTGGCCAGCGTTTCCAGCAGACGACGCCGGTCCCGGTATCTGGCCCGCAGCAGCGAGCGCCCGTCAAGGTAAAGCAAATCGAACGCCCAGAACTCGATGCGGGTGGCCCGCACCCGGTTTTGCATCTCCGAGAAACTTGGCACCCCGTGTTCGTCGAGCGCCACGACTTCGCCGTCGAGCACGACATGGTGGTCGGCGAGATCAGCAGCCAGCGCGCGTAATTGCGGGTACTCGCCGGTGACATCGCGTCCGCGCCGCGACCGCACCCGCAACCTGCCGTGGTCGGCGTCGACCAGCAGCCGGTAGCCGTCCCACTTGCCCTCGAACGCCCACTGGGCCGCCTTCAGGTTCGCCACCGACCCTTCCGTGGCGAGCATCGGGGTCAGCTCGTCGAACTCGAAGACAATCTGGTCTTTCATCCGGTGCGCCAGCCACTGGTCACCTTCGGTCTGGATCAACGCGTAGCGTCCGGAAATCCGGTTGCTGTGCAGGTTGACGATGACTTCGTCGTCGCGGAATTTCTGGGTGTCGTAGGTGCCCGAATCCCAGATGATTACCTTGCCGGCACCGTACTCCCCTTTGGGGATTGCGCCTTCGAAGGTGGCGTACTCCAAGGGATGGTCCTCGGTGTGCACTGCGAGATGGTTGACCGATGTGGTTTCCGGCAAGTTTTTGGGCACCGCCCACGACACCAGCACACCGTCGCGTTCCAGCCGGAAGTCATAGTGGAGCCGACGCGCGTGGTGCTCCTGGATGACGAAGGTGTTGTTGTGCCCAGCAGCTGGTTTGGTGCTCGGCACCGGTTCAGGTGTTTTCGACGGGTCACGCATGCTGCGGTATTTGGTCAGCCGATCCACGCTGATATCGGCATCCAGGGGCGCCAGCAGGTCGCCGTCGCGGGCCACCCGCGCCAGCACCTCGTCGTAGCGCAGGTGGCGGAGCTTCGGGTCGTCGAGTTCCTCCCAGCTGCGCGGCGCGGCCACGGTCGGCTGTTCCCGTCCGCGTAGCGAGTACGGTGCGATCGTGGTCTTCGACTCGTTGTTCTGGCTCCAGTCGACGAACACCTTGCCCGCCCGAAGGCTCTTGGTCATCGTCGACGTGACCAACTGTGGCATTGCCTTTTCCAGCTGCTGCGCAACACGTTTGGCCAACACCACCGCGCCGCGGGAGGTCACCGGCTTCTCCAGCGGGGCATAGAGATGTATGCCCTTGCTGCCGCTGGTGAGCGGGAATGTGGTGAGCCCGATGTCGCCCATCAGATCACGGATCGCGCGCGCCACGTCGGTCAGCTGGCGCATCGTCACACCCTCGCCGGGGTCGAGGTCGAACACCAATCGTGTTGCCGGACCCTGCGTTAGCTCCTCGCCCTTGCGGGTCCACTCGGCGACGAAGCGCCACTGCGGCACGTGCACCTCCAGCGCGGCCTGCTGGGCGATCCAGGCCAGCGCGGTGGCGCTGTCGATGATCGGATAGGTCGTCGTTCCGGAGTGGTGCACCAGGCTCGCGCGGGGCAACCAGTCGGGCGCCGAGGAGGCCAACTGTTTTTCGAAGAACGACGGCGCGTCGACGCCGTTGGGCCAGCGCTTGCGGGTGGCCGCGCGCCGGGCAATGTGTGGCACCATCACCTCGGCGATGCTGGTGTAGTAGTCGAAGACCTCGGCCTTGGTGACTGGTTTTCGCCGTCGGCCCGCCGGGGGGTAGAGCACCTTGTCGGGATTGGTGAGCTTGACCCGCGGCCCCGCTGTCGCTCCGTGCGGCCAGACCTGCGGCGAATCCATGGTGCCAAGGTACGTCGTTCGACGCCGCGGCCACCGCAGCGGCATGCCACAGCAATCTCTGGGTCGAGTCCGCATACGGATATCCGACCCTGTAGAGACTCCCGTGACAGAGGTGAACACCCATGTGGGGCGTCGCCTCGGCCGGGTCGTCGTACTGTCGAGACGTGGTGCAAGCCCGACGACGCCGGGACGAGAAGGCCGTGCGACCGAGTGCGATTGGCGTAGACGACGCCACGCTGGCGGCGCTGCCGATCGCAACGCCGAGCTATGACCGCAACGACGTCGGGATCGGAATTGTGCACTTCGGTGTGGGCGGGTTTCACCGCGCGCACCAGGCTGCGTACATCGACCGGTTGCTGCAACAAGGGCTGGGCCGCGAGTGGGGCATTTGCGGTGTTGGGGTGCTGCCGGCCGACCGGCGGATGCGTGACGTCTTGCACTCCCAGGACGGGCTGTACACGCTAGTGCTCGAGAACCCGGACGGCAGCCGTGCCGCCCGAGTGATCGGGTCGCTCCTGGATTACCGCTACGCTCCCGACGATCCGGACGCGGTGGTCGAATTGCTCGCCGCGCCGAGTACCCGGATCATCTCGATGACCATCACCGAGGGCGGCTACAGCGCCGACGGGCCGGTCTTCGAGCTGATAAGCCAGGCTTTGTCCCGCCGCCGCGACCGGGGCGTCACCTCACCGACGATCGTGTCCTGCGACAACATCGAAGCCAACGGTGTCCTCACGCGGCAAACCCTGATCGCGCACGCCGACACCCGTGATCCCCGGCTGGCGCAATGGATAGCTACGCATACCCGGTTCCCGAATTCGATGGTCGACCGGATCACTCCGGCCACCACGCCGGAGACGGTCGCCGGGGTACGCCGCGATTTCGGCGTTGACGACCAATGGCCGGTCGTCGCCGAATCCTTCAGCGCGTGGGTACTCGAGGACGACTTCAGCGACGGCAGACCACCGTTGGAGCAGGCGGACGTGCTGCTGGTCGACGATGTGCGCCCGTATGAACTGATGAAGCTGCGACTGCTCAACGCCGGGCACCAGTGCCTGTGCTACTTCGCCCACCTGTGCGGCTACAAGTTTGTGCACGACGCCGCCAAAGACCCGCTGTTGGCCGAACTACTTGTGGCCTATTGGGATTCGGAAGCCACTCCCACGCTTGCGCCTGTGCCTGGTATCGATCTCCGCGACTATCAGCGCACGCTGATCGCACGGTTCGCCAATCCGGGTGTGCGCGATACGATCGCGCGCCTATGCGCCTACTCCTCGGATCGCATCCCGAAATGGCTGCTCCCGGTGATCCGCGCCAACCTGACGACCGGCGGGCCGATTCGGCTGGCGGCGGCGGCGGTCGCGGCTTGGGCCCGCTACGCCGAAGGTGTCGACGAGTGCGGCCGACCGATCGAGGTCGTCGACAACCTCGCCGGCTCCTTGGTGCCGATCGCCCGCTCGCAGCGGATAAAGTCGACCGCATTCATCGAAAACGCAGCTTTGTTCGGCGATTTGGCGCGACAGCCCCGCTTCGTGGCGGCCTACCGGTGGGCGTTGGAGTCGTTGCATCGCAACGGCGCGCGGGCCACTTTGGAAGCATTGCTGCGATGAGCCGCGGGCTGGTGATCGGGGAGGCGCTGATCGACATCGTCGAGCGCGACGGCCGAATCACCGGTGAGCATGTCGGCGGCAGCCCGCTCAACGTCGCCGTCGGATTGGCCCGGCTGGGCTACGATGTCGACTTCCTGACCCACATCGCCGACGACCCGTATGGCCGGCGCATCGTCGACTACGTGGAATCGTCAGGGGCACAGCTCGTTTCGGGAAGCACCACTGCGGCCAGCACACCTACTGCACGGGTGAGCGTGGGCGAGGGCGGGCAGCCCGACTATGCGTTCGACCTGGACTGGCAGCTTTCCGGTATCCCGACGGCTGCGCCACCGGTTGTGGTGCATACCGGATCCATCGCCGCCGTGCAGGAGCCGGGCTGTCTGGCTGTGGCGGCGCTCGTAGACGCGTACCGGGTGTCGGCCACCGTGAGCTTGGATCCCAATGTGCGTCCGGCACTGATCACCGACCGAGACGTGGCACGCGAACGCATCGAGCGCCTGGTCCAACGCGGCGATGTCGTGAAGGCCAGCGACGAGGATCTGCGCTGGATCCATCCCGACCGCACCCCCGAGCAAATCGCCGAAACGTGGCTGGCGCTGGGCCCGTCGATCGTGGTGGTGACGACGGGCGCCAAGGGCGCGTTCGCGGTGTGCGCGGCGGGCCGGGTGCAGGTGGCGGCGCGACCGGTACGGGTGGTGGACACCGTCGGTGCCGGTGACGCGTTCATGGTTGGGTTCATCGACTGGTTGTGGCGATCGGGTCTCTTGGGGGCTGGCCGCCGCGAAAATCTCCACCGGATCGGACTTGACGCGCTGACCGCGGCGTTGGATGCGGCGACCCTGCTCTCGGCGCTGACGGTCTCCCGCGCGGGTGCTGACTTGCCCGATCGGGCGGCCCGCGACGCCGCGGCGCGAAGTCTTTAGACGCATACCCGGAGGCTGCTAAGGGCATACTGGCGGTATGCGTTCCATCTGGAAGGGTTCGATCGCCTTCGGGTTAGTGAACGTCCCTGTCAAGGTGTATAGCGCCACCGAGGACCACGACATCAAGTTTCATCAGGTGCACGCCAAGGACAACGGACGGATTCGGTACCAGCGGGTGTGCGAAGTATGTGGTGAAGTCGTCGAGTACCGGGATGTGGCGCGGGCATACGAATCCGAGGACGGCCAGATGGTGGTGATCACCGACGAGGACCTCGCGACGCTGCCCGAAGAGCGCAGCCGAGAAATCGAGGTGCTCGAATTCGTCCCGGCCAGCGATGTCGACCCGATGATGTATGACCGCAGCTACTTTTTGGAGCCCGACTCCAAATCCGCGAAATCTTATGTCCTGCTGGCTAAAACGCTTGCCGAGACCGACCGGATCGCGATCGTGCATTTCACGCTGCGCAACAAAACGCGGCTTGCAGCGTTGCGGGTGAAGGACTTCAGCAAGCGTGACGTGATGATGGTCCATACCTTGTTGTGGCCCGACGAAATCCGCGACCCCGATTTCCCAGTGCTCGACAAGAAGGTCGAGATCAAGCCGGCGGAGCTCAAAATGGCCGGGCAGGTGGTCGAGTCGATGGCCGACGATTTCAATCCTGACCGCTACCACGACGACTATCAGGAGCAGCTGCACGAGCTGGTTGAAGCGAAACTTCAAGGCGGAGAAGCGTTTACCGTCGAGGAGAAGCCCACCGAACTCGACGAGACCGAGGACGTCTCCGACCTGCTGGCCAAGCTGGAAGCCAGCGTGAAGGCACGTTCCGATGGCGCTAAAGGGCCGGCGAAAAAGGAGGCGGCCAAGACAGCACCGGCGAAGAAAGCCGTTAAAACAACGGCCAAAAAAGCGCCCGCCAAGAAAGAGGCGAAGAAGGCCCGAGCCAAGGCGGGCGCCAAGTCCTAGATACGTCGAAGGTCAGCGTTTGAGCTTGCCGTCGCGCACGTCGGTTAACGCGTCCTCGAGCGTTTGATACAGCGGAAAAGCCTCGTCCAGGCCGGTCAACTGAATCGGCCGCCTAGTCGCCGGGCCGCGCGCCACCACCGCGAACGGGGCCGATTTGCCGACTTGCTCCTTGGTGGCAGCCAGTAGCCTAAGCCCGGCCGAGGCCAGGAAGTCCACCGCGGTGAGGTCGATGACCAGGGCCGCCGGGTTGTCGGCGACCACACCACCGATGGCGTCTTCCAGCGCCGGAATCGTGACCAGGTCGACTTCGCCGCCGACCGAGAGCACGACGACCCCGTCGCGGTTCCCAACTGAGATGTTGATCGGATCCGTAGCAGACAACGGCCATCCTTATCTGGCGGTCGATCGCTCTTAGCTGAACGGTCCGAGCCTAATCCGTGGTGGTTTCGAGTCCGGAAAAATGATACTTCAGGCGATCCCGCGCCGATCCTAGCGCTACTCTCTGCAAGGGCTCGAGGTTTTGCCGAGCGAGCGGAAGCCAGGAGGTTAGATGTCTGATTTGCCGACAGATTTGGCGACCACCACTACCGCCGCCGCCGCGACAGCCGGCATCTCCAGTGAGGGTCTGCTGCCCCAGTTGGTGCAGCATCTGCGGCAAAATCGAACCGCGCTGCGCGAGGAGTGGGCCCGCCGGATCACCGAGGCCGAACTGCTCACCGCGATGTCACCGGAGGAGCTCTTCTCCGAAGCGACCGCTGTATACGACAACTACGTCGAGGTGCTCGAGACGGGAAGCGTCGAGGCGCTGCAGGCATACGCCCGCGACCTCTCCGAGCGGATCATCCCGCGGGGCGTCGAGACTGACGAGGTCGTCGGGATCGTGCTGCTGTTGCGCGACGTGCTCGCCCGTTCGCTGTTCGAGAAGTACCAATCCGACTTCGACCTGCTCAACCGGGTGCTCGACGCCTACGAGCCGGCGGCCAACCGCATCGCCAACACGGTTGCGGTCAGCTTCGTGCAGGAACGCGAGCGGATCATCCGCCAGCAGCAGGAGGCGATCCGAGAGCTGTCCACGCCGGTGTTGCAGGTGCGCGAGCAGCTGCTGATCCTCCCGATCATCGGCGTCCTGGACAGCCAGCGGGCCCGGCAACTCACCGAGCAACTGCTTCGGGCCATCCGCAACAACCGCGCCAAGGTCGTGGTCATCGACATCACCGGTGTGCCGACCATCGACTCCACCGTGGCGAACCACCTGGTCCAGACCGTCGACGCCTCAGGGCTGATGGGTGCCAGCGTCATCATCACCGGCCTGTCATCGGAAATCGCCTTGACCCTCGTGACGATCGGGCTGGACCTGTCGAAGATGAACGCGGTCGGCGACCTGCAGGGCGGCATCGAGGAGGCGGAACGCCTGCTGGGCTACGAGGTCACCCGCACCGGCGAGCAGAGCGCGTAACAGTGGATTCCAGCCGGGCTACTGGGAGCGTCGCATGCCAGTCCCCATTCTGCAGCAAGGCCCAGTAGTCATCGCGACCGTCCAGGCCGCCCTCCGCGACTCCGACACCGAACGGCTCCGCCAGGACCTGATGGAACGGGTCAACCGGTTTCGGGCGCAAGGCATCATCGTCGACGTCACCGCAATCGACGTGATGGACTCCTTCGCTGCCCGATCGCTGCGCACGATTGCGCACATGACCCGGCTGCGCGGCGCCGACACCGTGATCGTGGGCTTGCAGCCTGAGGTCGCCTTCGCCATGGTTCAGCTGGGGCTCGCGTTCGGCGGTATGCATACTGCGCTGGACCTCGAAGAAGGGCTTGCCCTGCTGAATGGACGACTCGCGCGTCGAAAAGCGACGATCGGACGTGACGGTGTGGGATGAGATCGTCGTGGACGTGGGTCATCCCGACGACATCGTCATCGCACGCCAGGCAGGACATCAGCTCGCGCGAGATCTCGGATTTTCCTTGACCGATGTCACAATGATCGCCACCGCGATCTCCGAAGTCGCACGCAACATCACCAGCTACGCGGGTCGCGGCGCGGTTCGGGTGACGGTGGCCGACCGGGAAGGCCGCAAGGCGTTGGTGGTGCAGGCTGAAGACCAGGGACCTGGCATCGCCGACATTGAGCGCGCGCTCGAAGACGGATACTCGACTGGCCGTGGGCTCGGGCTGGGCCTGCCCGGTGCGCGCCGCCTGATGGACCGGTTGATCGTGGAATCCACCCCTGGGCGGGGTACGCACGTCGAGATGTGGAAATGGGTTCCGTCCGGTGCGTAGGCAGGGCCGGCTAGGGCCGATCGAGTGGGCGGCGGCGCGCCGTCCGCGGCCCGACGAGCAAATTTGCGGCGACTATCCGATTGCGCTCGACATCGGCGGCAAAGCTGCTCTGTTCGGCGTGCTGGACGGCCTGGGCCACGGAACGGAAGCTGCGACAGCGGCAATGCGCGCTGCGGACGTGATCAGCGACGCCCGTGCGGAACCCCTCGAAGCCCTATTCCAGCTGTGCCATCATGCGCTGGCCGACACCAGGGGTGTGGCAATGACTTTGGCGCAGCTCGATTTCGAAGCCGCGACGATGCGTTGGATCGGGGTGGGCAACGTCACCGCCAACCTGGTCGCGAAGGCGGTGAGCGGTGTCGAGGTCCGGTCGTGTGCACTGCTTGCCAGCGGAACGGTCGGCTTCCGGCTGCCGGAGGTTTTGCATCCACATTCGGTGGCAATTCGGCCCGGTGACCTACTTGTCCTGGCCAGCGACGGCATCTGCGAAGACTATCTGGACAGCATCGACTTCGCCGGGCCAGCCATGACGACCGCTGAACAAATTTTGGATAAGCACGCCAAGGAAACCGACGACGCGCTGGTGCTTGCCGCGCGTCACCGAGGCTTCTCGTCATGACCGACGTGGCACCGGACTTCCATGTCCGTTATGCCGCCGCGCTGAGCACCCATCTGGAGGCCCAAGACGAGGCCAGCCTGGCCGTCGGCCACGAACTGGGCCGCCAGGCGCTGCAGGGCCGGATCAGCATGCTCGAGATCATCGAAAACCACTTCCGGCTGGTCGAAGATGCCCGACTCGACGGGCCCGCGGCACTTGAATTCCTGCTGCAGACACTGGCCGCACTGGACGTCGCGACTCGCGGATTTCTCGACAGCACAAAAGGTTACGCGCAACAGCGGGCCCGCGCCGACCAGCTCGCCGACCGCGACGAGTTTCGCACCGCGCTGGTCAATTCGCTGCAGGAGGGATTCTTCGTCGCCGACCAACGCGGCACCGTCATCGAGATCAACGACGCGTTCGCCGAGATCACCGGCTACTCCGCCGACGGTCTGCCGTACCGGTGGCCGCACCCGTGGTTGGTCGACCGCCAAGCCGCGGATCATCAGCAAGACCTCCTGGTACAGGGCGGCAGCGTCCAGTACGAGACGCCGATTCGCCATCGCGACGGCCACCTAGCGTGGGTGGCGGTGAGCATCAACGCGGTCACCGACTATGCCGCCGAAAAAGGCCTCTACGTCGGAACGATTCGCGACATCACCGCGCAGCGGGCTTTCGCGGCGCGCGAGAACGCGGTTTTGCGTCTGGCCACCGCCGTTGGAGTGGCCAAGAGCGTCGCAGAGGTGCTTTCCATCACCCTCGACGAGTGCCGGGTCGCGCTCGACGTGCAGCGGGTCGTGGCGGTGATGTGGCCGACCAACGGCGGCGACCCGATCGTCCAAGTAGCCGGCGAACCCGCAGACTCCAATTGGCGTGACCTGAACCCGTTGCTGCGCCAGACGTTTGAAACGGCGCGTCACCAACTGCCGCTGACCGTCCAGACGGTCGAATGGGCCGATACACCAGGCAAGTCACGGGGAATCGTCGCCGTGCTCTCCGGCACCGGGGACGTCGCGCTGTGGCTGGAGCTTGCGACACCTCGCTGGATCAGCGCCGAGGATCGGCTGCTGGTCACCGTGCTTGTCGGCCACCTCGGCCTGGCGATACAGCATGTACGCCAATTCGAAAGCGCACGCGAGACGTCGCTAACCCTGCAGCGCGCGATGCTTGCGCCCATCGCCCTTCCGGCCGGCTTCGCGGTTCGCTACGAACCCGCCGTTCCGCCGCTGGAAATCGGCGGCGACTGGTATGACGTACTGTCGCTCGGCGACCACCGCATCGGGATCGTGGTCGGCGACTGCGTGGGCCGCGGCCTGCCGGCCGCCGCGGTGATGGGTCAGCTGCGCAGCTCGGCGCGTGCCCTGTTGCTGACTGGCGCCGAACCCGCGCTGCTGCTCGAAGACCTCGACGCGGCGGCGGCGCTGATTCCGGGTGCGTATTGCACGACGGTGTTCCTGGGCATCCTCGACACTGAATCGGGCGAGCTGCGCTACAGCAATGCGGGTCACCCGCCCGCGCTACTCGCGGCGCCGGGGTCCGGGACAACCATGCTGGCCGATGCTCATTCGGTGCCGCTCGCCGTGCACCGGGATCACGGACGCCCGCAGGCGACCCAGATCTTGCCGCCGGGGTCGACGCTGATTGTCTTCACCGACGGCCTGGTCGAGCGCAAGCACGAGCCGATCGACGCCGGAATCGCCCGCGTGACAGCGATTTTGAGCGAAAACGCCGATTCGCTCGTCGGCCATGTTGCCGATGCGGTGGTTCGGGAGTTGGCCCCGCCAGCCGGATATGACGACGACGTCGCGATGGTGGTATATCGGCGCCCGCAGACCGCGCTGCGGCTCAAAACCGATGCGAGCGTGGACCACTTGGCCGACGTGCGGCATCGACTAAACGCATGGCTGCAGTCGTGCGCCGTACCGGGTCCGCTGGCCGCCGACATCGTGCTCGGCGTCTACGAGGCATGCGCCAACACCGTCGAGCATGCGTACCGTGGTTCGCGTGCCGGACCGGTGCGGCTCGACGTCGACATCGCCGGCGGAATGATCCACGCCCGTGTTGCCGATTCCGGCTCGTGGAAAACACCGGAGCCGGGTCCTGGCGGGCGGGGCCTGCAGTTGATCGACGCGGTCAGCGAGCGCTTCGAGCTGGAGCATGGCCCGTCCGGAACGACGGTCACCATGAGCTTCCGGCTACCGCCGACGGAGTCGAATTAGAACGTGTTCCAGAAAGCGGCCCCTTCGGTGGCTGAAGCTTGTTACCGTTTCGCCCGACACAACAGA
Organism: uncultured Mycobacterium sp.; assembly: GCF_964249325.1. NCBI lineage: Bacteria > Bacillati > Actinomycetota > Actinomycetes > Mycobacteriales > Mycobacteriaceae > Mycobacterium > uncultured Mycobacterium sp. Next base: position 13,853 of record NZ_CAXUCH010000024.1, read on the forward strand.
AGGGGCGCAATGATCCTGGACAACTTTCGACTCGACGACAAAGTCGCCGTCATCACCGGTGCGGGCCGCGGACTCGGCGCGGCCATCGCTGTGGCGTTCGCCGAGGTAGGCGCCGATGTCGTCATCGCGTCGCGGACCCAATCCCAGCTCGAGGAAGTGGCTGAACAGGTCCGGGGCACCGGTAGGCGCGCCCACGTGGTCGCCGCCGACCTGGCCCACCCGGACGCCACGGCAGAGCTGGCCGGCAAGCATGACGCGGCGTGCGCCAAACTAGACATCGTTGTCAACAATGTCGGTGGCACGATGCCCAACGCACTGCTGACCACCTCGACCAAGGACCTCAAAGAGGCATTCACCTTCAACGTCGCCACTGCGCACGCGTTGACCACTGCGGCGGTGCCGCTGATGCTTGGGCACTCCGGCGGCGGCAGCATCATCAACATCACCTCGACCATGGGCAGGTTGGCAGGACGAGGTTTCGCCGCTTACGGCACCGCCAAAGCCGCGCTGGCCCACTACACCCGGCTGGCCGCCCTCGACCTGTGCCCACGGATCCGGGTCAACGCAATCGCGCCGGGTTCGATCGTCACCTCGGCGCTGGACATCGTGGCCTCCAACGACGAGCTGCGCAAGCCGATGGAGGAGGCGACACCGTTGCGCCGCCTCGGCGACCCCGCCGATATCGCCGCTGCCGCAGTGTATTTGGCATCACCGGCCGGTGGCTTCCTGACCGGCAAAACGCTCGAGGTCGACGGCGGCCTCACCTTCCCCAACCTCGACCTACCGATCCCGGACCTGTAGACCATGACCATTCGCGTCGTTCAGATCGGCACCGGCAACGTCGGCGCCCACGCGCTCAAAGCGCTGATCACCAACCCGGAATTCGAACTCACCGGTGTGTGGGTGTCCTCTGACACCAAGGCCGGCAAGGATGCGGGCGAGCTTGTCGGACTTGAGGATTCGACCGGTGTGCAAGCCAGCACCGACCTCGACGCGGTGCTGGCAACCGGGCCGCAGTGCGCGGTCTACACCGCGATGGCCGACAACCGCCTGCCTGAAGCGCTCGGCGACTACCGGCGTATCCTGGCCGCCGGAGTCAACGTCGTCGGCAGCGGTCCGGTCTTTCTCCAGTACCCGTGGCAGGTGATCCCCGACGAGCTCATCGCTCCTCTGGAAGAGGCTGCGCGAGAGGGCAATTCGAGCCTTTTCGTCAACGGGATCGACCCGGGCTTCGCCAACGACCTGCTGCCGCTGGCGTTGGCCGGCACCTGCCAGAGCATCCAGCAGGTGCGCTGCATGGAGATCGTCGACTACGCCACCTACGACAGCGCCGTCGTCATGTTCGACGTGATGGGCTTCGGCAAGCCGCTCGACGAGGTCCCGATGCTGCTGCAGCCCGGCGTGCTGAGCATGGCGTGGGGATCGGTGGTGCGCCAACTTGCCGCGGGGCTTGGCGTTTCCCTCGACGACGTCACCGAGCGCCACGTCCGCGAACCGGCGCCAGAGGACTTCGACATTGCCTCGGGTCACATCCCCAAGGGGAGCGCGGCGGCGCTGCGGTTCGAGGTGCTCGGCATGGTCGGCGGCCAGCCCGCGGTGGTGCTCGAACACGTCACCCGGTTGCGGGAAGACCTGCGCCCCGATTGGCCGCAACCGGCCCAGCCCGGCGGCTCCTACCGCGTCGAGATCACCGGTGAGCCGTCCTACGCGGTGGACGTCTGCCTGAGCAGCCGCCGCGGCGATCACAACCACGCCGGGCTGGTGGCGACCGCCATGCGGATCGTCAACGCCATTCCGGCGGTAGTGGCCGCCCCGGCCGGTATCCGCACCACCCTGGACTTGCCGTTGGTCACCGGCCGGGGCCTGTACACGCCCGGCTAACCTAACTGGGTTATTCGAAGTCAGCGAAAGTCGGTTAGTTGGCCCAGGACACCCAGACCCAGCGGAAAACGGGCTGGTATCTGCTCGGGCCGGCGTTCGTCGCCGCGATCGCCTACGTCGATCCCGGCAACGTCGCAGCCAACGTCAGCGCCGGCGCCCAGTTCGGCTATCTGCTGCTGTGGGTGATCGTCGCCGCCAACCTGATGGCCGGGCTGGTGCAATACCTGTCGGCGAAACTCGGGCTGGTCACCGGGCGCTCGCTGCCCGAGGCCGTTGGCCAGCAGATGAACCGCTACACTCGGCTCGCCTACTGGGTGCAGGCCGAACTCGTGGCGATGGCCACCGACGTGGCCGAAGTGGTCGGCGGAGCGATCGCGCTGCGCATCTTGTTCCATCTGCCACTGCTGATCGGCGGTCTGATCACCGGGGTGGTGTCGTTGCTGCTGCTGTCTGTCCGCGACCGCAATGGCCAGCGGTGGTTCGAGCAGCTCATCACCGGGTTGCTGATGGTGATCGCAATCGGCTTCACCGCCAGCTTCTTTGTCGCCACACCGCCGCCGGGTGCCGTGCTCGGCGGCCTTGTGCCCCACTTCCGCGGCGGCGAAAGCGTGCTGCTGGCCGCCGCGATCCTCGGCGCCACCGTCATGCCGCATGCCGTCTACCTGCATTCGGGCCTGGCCCGCGACCGGCACGGCCAACCCGATGCGGGACCGCCGCGGCGCTGGCTGCTGCGGGTCACCCGCTGGGATGTCGGGCTGGCGATGATGGTCGCCGGAGGTGTGAACGCGGCGATGTTGCTGGTTGCCGCGCTTAACATGGCCGGGCGCGGCGGCACCGGTTCGATCGACGGGGCTTACGCCGCCGTGCGCGACACGGTGAATCCGGTGATCGCCGTGTGTTTCGCGGTGGGATTGCTGATATCCGGATTGGCGTCGGCGTCGGTAGGCGCGTATGCCGGCGCCATGATCATGCAGGGATTGCTGTACCGGTCGGTGCCCATGCTGGTGCGTCGGGTGGTCACGCTGACACCGGCCATGCTGATTTTGGCGTGCGGCTTCGACCCGACCCGGGCACTGGTGCTGTCTCAGGTTGTGCTGTCGTTCGGCATCCCGTTCGCGCTGTTTCCGCTGGTGCGGTTGACCAGCAATCGCGCGGTCATGGGCGCCGACACTAACCACCGCCTGACCACCGGCGTCGGCTGGACGATAGCCGTGATGATCAGCCTGCTCAATGTGGTGTTGATCTTTTTGACTGTGAGCGAAGTCACATAACTTTGCGGCTATCGGGCGATTTGCCACTCCGCGCGGTGCCACGAGGCCAGCGATTCGTATCGCTAACATCGACCGTGTGAGCCCTCGACGCCGTGTCCGTAGCCGTGCGCTGAGGGGCTGATCTTTGGTGCGCCGCCATGCCTACTTCGCGTACGGGTCGAATCTGTGTGTGCGCCAGATGGCGCGGCGCTGCCCTGAGGCGGCCAAACCACGCCCGGCGATGCTGGCCGACCACGAGTGGCTGATAAACCAACGCGGAGTGGCCACGGTGGACCCGTTCACCGGCGGTCATGTGCACGGTGTGCTGTGGCAGCTGTCCGATCATGACCTCGCCGCATTGGACAGCGCTGAGGGGGTGCCGGTGCGCTACCGCCGCGATCGGCTGACCGTGCATACCGACGACGGTCCCTTCCCTGCATGGGTCTATATCGACCACCGGGTGACCCCGGGTGCGCCTCGGCCCGGCTACCTGGAGCGCATCATCGACGGTGCGTTACATCACCGGCTGCCCAAACGCTGGGTCGACTATTTGCGCCGATGGGATCCGTCCCGCTGGCCGCGCCCGCCTGCATCGAGTTCTGTTGCGCCGCAGTCTCTTTCAGCGCTGCTGTCCGATCCGAGTGTCATCGAGGTGAGCCAGCTGCGCTCGCGCTTCGGCTTTTTGGCCATTCACGGCGGCGGCTTGGAACAGATGACCGACGTGATCGCTGAACGTGCCGCAGATGCCGCCGACGCGTCGGTGTATCTGGTGCGGCACCCCGACCGCTATCCGCATCATCTGTCCTCTGTTCGGTTCCGTCCGGGCGAGTCGCCGCGGCTCGCCCAGTTTCTCGACCATGTCGAGGTCGCCATCTCCCTTCATGGCTACGGCAGGTTCGGGCGCAGCACACAACTGCTGGCGGGTGGCCGCAACCGCGACCTGGCAACCCACCTGGCCAGCCACCTCGACCTCCCTGGCTATCAAGTTGTCACCGAGTTGGATGCCATCCCACGCGAGCTTCGCGGTCTGCATCCGGACAACCCCGTCAACCGGGTACGCGGGGGTGGAGTTCAGTTAGAGCTGTCGGCGCGGGTGCGGGGCATCAGCCCGCGCAGTCCCCTTCCCGGCGATGACGGGTTGTCGCCGGTGACCTCCACCCTCGTCAAGGGCCTGGTGGGCACGGTGCGCAGTTGGGAAACACGGTCCCAGTAGATCCGAAGTGGGCTGATGAGCAAGGACTTTCGCTTTTCCATCGGTATCCACGCCGTCAAGTCGCGTACGGCACTGCAAGAGAAGGCGCGCCGTCTGGAGAGTTGGGGATTCGATGTTCTGTACTTGCCTGACCACCTCGGCGCACCCGCGCCGTTCCCGACGCTGACAGCGATCGCGCACGCCACCACGACGGTCCGGGTAGGCACCTATGTGCTCAACGCATGCTTCTATAAGCCGGCTCTGCTGGCCCGTGACGTTGCGGGCGTCGATCTGCTCAGCGATGGCCGCCTTGAAGTCGGGCTCGGCGCCGGCTATGTGCGCGAAGAATTCGAGGCGGCCGAACTGCCCTACCCCAGCGCGGGACGGCGCGTCGAGTACCTCGAACATGTGACGGCCTACCTCAAAAAGCACCTGCCCAGCGTGCCGATTCTCATCGCCGGCAACGGCGACCGGCTGCTGACTGTGGCGGCCCGGCATGCCGACATCGTTGGGCTCACCGGCGCCAACACCCGCGGCGCCGGCGACCCGCTGGCCGAACGCATCGAGTTCGTCCGCGCCGCGGCCGATGACCGGGATCTCGAATTGAACCTCGCGATTACCGCGGTGCCAGCCGACAACTCCGGGAGGCCCGACCTCTCCTTGACTCGCAGATACGCGCCGACATTGTCCGACGAGCAGCTGCTGGCGCTGCCGGCTGTGCTGAGCGGGTCGCCCCGCGATATGGCCGACAGGTTGCGCGGGTACCGCGAAACGTACGGACTGACCTCATTCACCGTCCAGGAAGACCACGCCGAAAGTTTCGCCGAGGTGATCGCGGAGCTGCGGTGAGCATCGCGGGTAAGCTGCGAGCCGGTCGGCCCTCGTAGCTCAGGGGATAGAGCACGGCTCTCCTAAAGCCGGTGTCGCAGGTTCGAATCCTGCCGGGGGCACCCATTTGCGTGTATGACCTGGGCTGATGCTTGACATTTCGGCTTCGGGTGATGCCTGACAGTGTTTCGGCTGATGCTTGACAGTTACTTCGGCTGATCCTTGACACTCGCTGAATGAGGGAGTTAAGCGTGGCTGAGCAGAGGTATCAGGCGGTGTTGGCGGTGATCAGTGACGGGTTGTCGGTGTCGCAGGTTGCCGAAAAGGTGGGTGTGTCGCGCCAGACGCTGCCCACTTGGTTGGCCCGCTATGAGGCCCAGGGCCTTGAGGGGCTGGTGGATCGGTCGCATCGGCCGGTGAGCTGTCCGCATTAGATGCCGGCGGCGGTGGAGGCGGCGTTGTTGGAGTTCGTCGGTCTGGCCGTATTGGGGTCCGCGCCGGCTGGTGTTCGAGCTGGCCAAACGGGCGGTGAGGCCCGTGGTCTCGGAGTCGGCGGCCTATCGGGCGGTGGTGCGGGCCGGGATGATCGACCCGAATCTGCGGGATCGGCGCTTAAGGAAGTGGAAACGCTGGGAGCGCGGCGCACCGATGGAGCTGTGGCAAATGGACATCGTCGGTGGCTTCCCGTTGGCCGATGGCACCAGCGCAAAGCCGTAACCGGTATCGACGATCATTCCCGGATGTGGGTGTGTGCGGTTGATGGCTCGTGAGCGCACCCGCGCGGTCTGCGACACATTGCGCGGCGCTGGCCAGCTACGGGGCCCCCGAGCAGATCTTGACCGATAACGGCAAGGTGTTCACCGGCCGGTTCGCCCATCCGCCGGTGGAGGTGTTTTTTGATGCGATCTGCCGCCAAAACGGTATTGAGCATCTGTTGACCGCCCCGCGCAGCCCCACCACCACCCGCAAAATCGAGCGGTTCCATCGCAGTTTGCGTGCTGAATTCCTCAGCAACCGAACACCTTTCACCAATCTCAAGATGGCCCAGCAGGCGTTGACCAGTGGGTCGACTACTACAACACCGCTCGCCCGCATCAAGCGCTGAAAATGGTGGCACCGGTCCAACGATTCACACCGGGCGCCGCGATGGCCGTGCCGGGATGCCCGGCGCACATCGGCCAGGACCGTAGCGGCGACGATTGGGTGTCGCGTCGGGTCACCAGCAACGGCGTCATCAGCGTGGCTTGGCAGCAGGTCTGCGTGGGGGCCCACTACGCCGGCGCCCGCTGCGATGTCCACGTCGATGACGACCTGCTGCGCTTTTACATCGGCGACGATCTGGTCAAGACCGCCGCCCGCACCAGCCGCGGCGAGGTAAGAAACAAACGGGCCTTCCGCACCCGCGAACAGGCCTAACCACTAACCCAGAGTGTCAAGGATCAACCGAAACAGAAACGTCAACAATCAACCGACTCTGAACAGGGGCACCAAAGTGCCCCTGCTCCGCCGAACTGATTCATCACCGTTCACGGCGCCGCGCCGTCGCGGTGCTCTTTCGCCCGAACAGTTCAGCCGGCCGGCCCTTGCCCGCGGCGATCGTTGTGCCGGTCGCAACGAGCTTTGGCTCCATGGCGCGCCGGAATGCGTCACGCTGCAGGGCTTCTCCGGCGACTGATTCGTGCGCCAACCGTGGTTGGTGCAGGGTGAATTCGCCGCCGAGCAGTCGGTCGGGGTCCCGCTCAGTGTTCCGCGAGCCAGAGGCCTTTCCCGAACTTGTCGACGAGCTGTGGTCGGGCATCACCGCCAACACCTATCAGAGCTTCGCCCACCAACTGCGCGCTGCCGTCGACGCCGGAGCCTCACAGATCGCCGATCCAGAAGCCAGTGCTGCGGTCGCGATGGCCGCGATGGCCTACTAGCCGATGGTGCAACTGCTGATCGGGCATACACCCGGCGGAATCAGCGCAGACCGCTACCGCGAGGCCTGGGTCCAGCACACCCTGGACGTACTGCGACACAATGCGGCGCAGCCACCCAACGACCCGTAGCCTCCGTAGCGATTCACGCCCCGCATAGCGACCACCACGTAAGGCCACGACCCCTATCGGGTGCCGACGACTCCGACCATCCGACGAGCAACGCCCTCGATTACTGCGAGTACCAACAAGGGCGACACACCCAGCGCGCGGCTAGTCGCATCCGGTCATCGGGCGCCGGCGTATCAGCCGCTAAGCGTCAGAATCGGTAGGTGGTGTGGGTGAAGGTGCCCTTTCCGAACGCGAGCACCTTGGTCGGCGCGACGGCGAACACCATGGCGTCGCCGCCTTCACCGGCGGCGCCGCCCGCCGCCGGTGAGCGTAGGCGTAGATAACCGTGGTGGACTTCGTATTGCCATTGTCCGTCCCATTTGTGCGCCCATGCGTGGGCGAGGCGCTGCAACTTCGCCTGATCGATGACCCGCACAGCGTCGCCTTCGACCACGACGTCGAGGCCGCGGTTCCATTGGTTGCTGCCGGTAGTGAGTATCACGTGCTTGTTCGCGCGTAGGTTGTAGGCCTTCTGTTCTTCAGCGCCGGTTCCGAAATGCAGCGCACCGTCGAGCCAGATGGCGACGAGCGGCGTGACATGCGGTCGGCCGTCGGCACGAACCGTGGTAAGCCAGAACAGTTGAGCGTCCTCGGGCAAGCAGCGGGCATCGTCCCAAGCGGTGGCTACAGCGCCGGGCTCGCTGTAGCGGGCGTCCAAGGCCGTTGTCGGTGTGGACATCACAATCCTCCTCGTCTGGATTTGTAATTATGTTGAGCAGCAAGGGCTTTGGACCTCGGCTAGCAAATACCGCACCGTCACTAGGCCGTGGGCAAGACGGCGGCGAGTTGGTCGAGCACGCCCGCCCATCCATTGCGGAACTCATCGAAGTGTTCTGGGGGCAACAGAGAATGTTCGATGGTCATGAGTGTCTGATCGTCGCCGTGCTCCTCGAAGGTAACGGTGACGACACTGCGCGTTGCGGGGTCCCGCCACCTCGATTCGCTCCACGTGAAGCTCAGCCGGTGCGGGCGCTCGATGGCCAGAAAATGGCCGTTCATCCGAACTGCGGTACCTGAATCGTCGATGTCGAAGCACAGGAGCCCGCCCACGTGGGGTTCGAGCGTGATGGCGACAACGCGAGATGGTCGCGGACACATCCACTCTTTCAACGACTCCGGATCCAACCATTGGTCGAACACCACATCGGGCGGAGCCAGCATGACTTTGCGGACGCGGGCAACTGGCGCGTCGTTCACCGCTTACGCCTTTGGTGCCGCAGTCGCGCCGACAACCCATCGGCACGCCGCGACCATAATCGTGTCTGCTCGTCGATCCAGCGCTGCTGCTCGTTGATCCATTTCTGCGCCATTTCTAGCCCGTCCGGTCGCAGACACAGCCAGTGTTCGCGGCCTTGCACGCGTCGACGCACCAGCCCCGCCGATTCCAACACGCCGATGTGCCGTGATACGCCGGCAAACGTCATCGGCAACGGTGCGGCCAAGTCGGTGATGCGCGCGTCCCCCTCGCGTAGCACTTCCAACAACCGACGCCGGGTCGGATCGGCCAGCGCCGCATATGTGCGATCCAACAGCTGATGTTCAACCACCCTGTTGACTATAGCGGCGGACCGTGCTGTGCTGAAGAGCGGATCCTTGACCGAAATGTTGAATATTAATGCGACCGGTATGCGCCGCATTTGGGGTCAAAACCGTTCGCGCAGAAGTGAATCGAGAACCGAACAGCGACGACCAGGGTGCCGCAGAAGTGGAGGCAACAAGGCTACGCGCAAAGCATGATGGCCACCGAACCGCTTCTTGAGCGCACTGCGTCGTGTGCCGATGTGGCACCAGCTACAGGAGCGGTGTACGGACAACGAAACGAAGGAGACGCACATGAGCGATCCGTCGAAGGGCGGGCCGTCGACAGCCCCGGGCGACGACATGCCAGCGCTGCCGGAAGTGGTTGATCGGGCAAGATTTCAAGCCCAGTTGGACAACTTACGGGTGCGGGAGAAGGCACATACTCGCGAAGGTGACGCGATCGCGGCGGCCCGCCGGCGGCTGCCGATGGTGGAAGTGGACCCTGCCATCACCGTTATCGGCGAACGCGGCTCGGTCAGGCTGCTGGAGGTGTTTGAGGATCGCCGGCAGCTCATCGCGTACTACTTCATGTGGCACACGGGTCGTCCGGCAGCCGAGCAGTGCGAAGGCTGCACGTGGGTCACCAGCCAGGTCACCGAGCTGTCTTACCTTCATTCCCGCGACATCACTTTTGCGGTGCTCTGCCAGGGCCCCGATGCGGAGAGCACCCGTTACCGCGACTTCATGGGCTGGGACATTCCCTGGTACTCAGCACAATCGTCCCTTGGCAGGCTGCTCGTCGCGCCCAAAAAAATCGGCAGCATGCACATCGTGTGCTACCTACGCGACGGCGACCGCGTCTTCGAAACGTACTGGACCACCCTGCGCGGCGTCGAAGCGATGGACTACAACTACGCGCTGATGGATCTCACAGTGTATGGACGCCAGGAAACCTGGGAAGACTCGCCTCCCGGGTGGCCGCAGCGATGGGACGTCTCACCCGAGGTAACACGCACCAACGGGCGCCCCACCGCGCAGTGGTCGCGACTGCAAGCTGGACGCTCTGACGACCTCACCATTAGGAGCTGATCTTAACGATGGCAGGCGGGAGTCAAAACACAAGCGCCTACCGCGATGTCGATGTGGCGCTGCCTGACCTTGGCGAGGACTTCGTATCGGAGACGGCCAGTGTCAACGACACGGTGATCCACTACGTCCGAGGTGGGCATGGCCCGACCGTGGTACTAATACACGGGTTTCCGCAGGACTGGTACGAATGGCGACGGATAATGCCGCGGCTGGCTAAGCGATTCACGGTCGTCGCTGTCGATCTGCGCGGTGTGGGCGGATCAGCGCCAAGCGCGTCTCATTACGCCGCAACTGAACTCGCGAGCGACATTCGTCATCTGCTCGACCAGCTCGGGCTCGGCGCCGCCCATCTGGTCGGCCATGACATCGGCGGAAGCGTCGCCTATGCATTCGCTCGCGCATTCCCCGAATGGACCAGCACCGCAATCATTATCGAGGCGCCGATACCCGGCATTGAACCGCGGTTCGACCTCGCGATCGAGGCTCCGATGTGGCATGTCGCTTTTCACATGACCCCAGATTTGCCCGAGGTGCTGGTGGCCGGGCGCCAAGCCGTCTACTTCCGCTACTTCTTCGACGAGTTCACCCAAGAAGATGACGTCATCAGCGACGCCGACGTTCAGCACTACGCCCACGCCTACCGCGACCCGGACCATCTGCCCGCGGCCTTCGAGTTCTACCGCGCCATGCCCGCCAATATGAGCTACAACGCCGAGCAGAAATGCCCCACCGACATACCACTCCTACTCGTCGGCGGCGAGCACCTCTTCGGACCCATGTTCCCGCGGCTCGCCGCGAATCTACGGGCCAACTATGGCTGGGAAAACGTCCAAACCCACATGGTCAAAGGTGCCAAGCATTATCTGCCCGAAGAAAAGCCAAACGACATCGCCGAACTCATCGAACGTCACACCGCCGGTGCGGAGCCGTCCTAACAGGAGACGAGAAAGTCGACCAGTCGGTTATGCGCCGTCAGAACGATTGCCAGCAAGCAGTTTTCGCGACCCAGGCAGGCAACAACAGCCTTCACCCCACAGTCAACGACGCAGACCTCAACAAGCGGCCGCGCTGTCCTGGCGCGACCGCAACGTGCGCTTCCATCGTTGCGACCTACTCGACCCCTCGCCCGGTGCTAAACAGCTCCTCAACGACCTCGACCGCGACCCCACCGCTATCTCCTGGGGCTAACCCGCACTCACCGCTACGGTTACCAGATCAGATAGAAGTGGAGCCAATTACGTCCGTCACAGTGGGGCCAAATCGAGCTGACATTGCCACCGGGGGCCAGTGCCAATGGCCAATCACGTGTCACGATGCAACTGTGGCTAGAGCCCGACATCAATGTCCGCCGACGTCACCATCCGCCCGTAGGCGCCGGTGCCAGGAACACCGCACACTTCGGATACATGCACTCCGCCAGTAGAAACTGAGCGGAGTTGCGTTATGGCCAGTCAGGATGCCGCGGCGCCTCTGGCCCTCCATCGCGCGAGGAGGGGGTAAGCCCTCAAAACAAGGCTCAACAGGATGCTCGTGCCCGCGCTGCTGGGATTGATATATTCACGCATCGAATCAAAGCGCCCGTCGCGGATGTGGAAAACCCAGCAGTAGCCGTCGATCCTGACACGAACTCCGCCGACGAGTGCCCCGTGTTCGTTCCACGACGAGATACTCGTTGTTGGTAAACCAGTTGGTGACATTCACCTTCGACTGGCTATCGTGCGTCCTTCGGCTACCTGCGGCCACGACCGCGCTCATGACGTTGTCGCGGCCTCTCCACGTATGGCCGATGGGCATCAAGGTGAAAGTGCAATCACCGGTCAGTAGCTCGCCGAACCGCTCGTAGTCGTCGTCAGCGACAATGGCTAAGTATCGCTCGATCAGGCTCGTGACGGCGCCATCAGTCTCGGTCACTTCGCCTCCCCTGCAGCTCCTGTCCGTCGTCTCATAGCGTAGAGCGCCGTGCCTCGCCTATCCCGACGGATGCGCGAGCGCTGATCCGTCGGCTGACCATCTGATTCCGATACGACTATTTCGGAGACGAACTCACAGACCTAGACTGCACACGAAGGTCATGCGATGGCCCGACTCGTACACCATCGCGCTGGGCGCAACTCACCGTCGACTCATGCCAAGACTTACTACACCCACCTACTTATTCCAACATCACCAACTAAAAGCCCTTTGGGCACAAGACCAGGACAGGTATGCGTTTCTCAGCTGGAACGACCAGCTGGATCTGCGTAAGTACTACCTCCTAACGCTGGACAAGACCGAGGTTGAACTCGTAGCGCACCGGCGCAACGTCCACCTTGGCGATCCATCACTCCCCCAGCGAGGCGGCCGGGCGTACGCCCTGCTGAGGCGCGGCGAGAAGGCGAAGGTCAGTTACGGCGCGACGCCGAGTGGCCGCTTCATTTCGGTCCGTCCGCTGATGCGGCCGGCGCCGGATCTGCGGTTGCTTGCCAAAGCAGTGCTCTGGATGGCGATCCGCGAAGCCAAGGAACGGGAGAGCAGAGATCGGGCAGCGCAGGACTTAGTCATCATCTGGCTTATGCCAGCGATTCGCCACTGGCGGCCGCAGGGTCACGCCAGCGCGTTTAAGCGCCCGGCTAACGGTGCTGGCTTGTACGCCGAGGAGCTTGGCGACTTCATCAAGTGAAGGGCCTTCGGCGTAGAGCACTTTGGCTTGTTGGGTCAGTTCGGGCGTGCGTTTCAGCTGCGTGCGTGGCTCGATGCCCTTGCGCTTCAGCTGCCGACGGATCGTCTGGCGGTGGACGTTGTACTTGCGCGCACGTTCCAGGGCTGACAAACCAAGCTCATACTGCTCCGCTAGCTTGGCCCGCCCGACTGGCGTCAGCTTGCGGTTCATACGGTAATACAGATGGTAACGCCGTTGACCTGTAGTAATGACGGCCTCCGGTCGTCCGGTAGGTCACGCTGTTCTAAGCGCATCAGTTGACAAAAGGTGTGTTTTGTTGTGAAAGAGATTCACGTAGGAGCACCTATTTCCGCAGCTCAGAGCGGGTTATTCGTCACGGAACCGTTGGCTGGTGTGACGACCACGGGTGGGCGGACTCCAGTTGGGAGGCAATCTGAATGAGCACATCCTCTCGACCGTAGGCGGCGGCGAGCTGGATGCCGATCGGCAGACCCTCGGCATTGCGGTGCAGGGGAAGGCTGATCGCCGGCTGCCCGCTCAGGTTGAACGCCGGCGTGAACGCGGCGAACCGTCCGGCTCGGCGTTGCGGTGCCGTCGGGTGTTCAGGGTCGTTCTCGAACTCCGTCAATGGCAGCGGTGGTTCGGCCAGTGTCGGCGTGAGCAGCAGGTCCCAGCCGTCGGCCCACCACTGCTGCAGGGCCCGCCGGAATGCCCAGCAGGCCTCCTGCTCGGTGGCGTAGTCGACGGCGGTGAGCCGCCGAGCCTGCTCGACGAGCGCCCAGTTCACGGGCTCCATGTCGTTTGCCGTGACCTCGCGCCCGATTTTCTCGCCAATTCCGCGTGCCGCCATCGCCATCTGCGTGGCCCAGAGCGCCATGAACTTGCGCGGCAACGTGGTGTCGGCGAGGCACGTCGGCCACGCCGGCTCGACGATGTGCCCGAGACCCTCCAGCATCGAGGCCGCGGCGCTCGCCGCCGAGACGCAGTCGTCGTGCAGGAAGTCGCCACGCGGATGGACGTCGAGCAGGCCGATGCGCAGCCGACCGGGGTCTGCGCCCACCTCGTCGAGGTATGGCCGTTCGGGCGGCGGCGCGATCACGGCGTCGCCGATCCCGGGACCGCGCACCGCATCGAGCAATCCCGCCGTGTCACGCACCGTGCGGCTGACGCACAGCTCGACCCCGAGCCCCGCCTCGGTGCGCACCGGCCCGACGGTGGTCCGGCCCTGGCTCGGCTTGAGTCCCACCACACCACAGCAGGACGCCGGAATGCGGATGCTGCCGCCGCCGTCCGAGGCGTTGGCAAACGGAACCATTCCTGCGGCCACCGCGGCGGCGGCCCCGCCGCTGGACCCGCCCGGCGTGCGATCCAAGGCCCACGGGTTGTGGGTCGCGCCCCAGGCCACCGGCTGCGCCGTCGGTAGACTGCCCAGCTCCGAGGTGTTCGTCCGCCCTGCGATCACCAACCCGGCCGCCTTGAAGCGGGCGACCAAAGTCGTGTCCGCTGTGTCGATCTTGGCCGCCTCTTTCAACGCCGCATTGCCATTCGACAGGGTCTGGCCGGAGAAGCTTGTGTACAAGTCCTTCAGTAAAAACGGGACGCCGCGAAACGGACCGTCTGGCAGGTTTTTACCGGCGGCCGAACGGGCGTGGTCGAACCACTCGATCACGACGGCGTTCAACGTCGGGTTCGACCGCTCAATCCGCTCGATCGCCGCCTCCAGCAGCTCGCCCGGGGTGATTTCTTTCTTGGCCACCAACTTGGCCTGGTCTGTGGCATCCATCCACCGCGTCTCGTCGGCAAGACCGCCCATGGCTCCCGGTTTTACCACGACCGACATCACGGGCCCGGCACTCTAGGTTATGAGCTAGCCTGTGCCCCAACCAGCGACAGCTGGTCAATCGCCGCGGCTATCAACGACCCGCTGCGCAATCTCAGCCAGCCGTACGTTCATGGTCTGCGATAACTGGCGCAGCATGTCGAATGCGCGCATGGCATCGACATTGAACCGCTCCATGAGGATGCCCTTCGCCTGGCCAATGACGTCCCTACTGTTCAGCGCGGACCGCAGCTGCTCACCGTGCCGGCTGGCCATAATCGCTGCCGCAGCATGGGCACCGAGCACCGAGCCGATCGCTTCTGATTCGGCGGTGAACACGTTGGGCCGCAAGCCGAAGACATTCAAGGCGCCCGCGCTGCGGTCACCGGCGTAGAGCTTGTAGGAAAGACAGCTGCGCACACCTATGTCGCTGACGGCGCGGGAAAAGTTCGGCCACCGGGGTTCTTTTGTGAAGTCGTCGGTGCGCAGCATCAGCTCGTCTTCCGCGGCATCGAGACACGGACCTTCGTTGAATTTCGCTTGTAGCTCATCGACTTTGTAGACGAGATCGGAGGTACCGAAAAGCGACTGGAACTTGCGCCCCGCCGCGACCAGCAACACGCCGGCGGTGTCGGCACCCGGTATCAACTCAACGGCCGCGTCCGTCACCCGCACCAGGACGTCATCGACGTTGCGCGGTGGCGCAATAGAGCGAGCCAGCTCTGCCATGCGCAGCGCCAGCTCGTGATTTGACAGCTCGGCCACACGCAGGGACTTCCCTACGTGCGCCGCATTAAACCGCCGGTGAATAGTGGCGTATCGCCGCCACAATGTTTGTCGATCGTCGCCGAGGGCAATGCGGCTCGAAGGTGGACGGCTAGGTCGACCTGTCCGTCCACTCAGGTCCCGCCGGTTCAGCCCGAGAGCCGGCGGGACCGCCCCCAGCCGCGCCCGCAGGCCTGCGAGCCGGCGCGGCTTACGCACTACCTGCTTTCGGCATCAGTGACGACACCACCGCCCACACCGAACAGCACACCGCAGCAGCCGTGCTGGCAGCGCCGACATACAACCCATAAGCAGCCGACACCGGCGGCTTGACGTTGATGGCGTAGTACCACCATGTCAGCACCCCGATCAGCAGCGAGATGATCAGCGCGGCAATCGAGGCGAGTCTGGGCGAGAGGCCCCGGCCGACCATCGCGCCCGCCACCACGAGGGTCGACGACAGCAACACGATCAACTGGCCAGCGCCGAACCCGGGCGGAAGTCGCAGGCTGCCGATGCTGCCCCCGATCGCGTTCGCCCAGCCGCCGCCGTGGACCGACGTCGTCAGCCACGGCAGCCACGCGCTGACCGCCACGACCGCCGCGAACAACGCGACCAGCCAACCCGGGTGCAAGCGGCGGATCATGCTTGCGACCCTAACTTCCGCCGCTGCCTTCACCACTCGGCCACGCTGCAAGCCGCTGGCCCGGTATGGATCTCTAGGGTGGAGCCCAGGACCCGTAAGGCAGACGTCAAGGCGGTGCGATGACCGAGCTCCCGGATTGGGCTCGCCCGCTGGACCTGGCGCCCAACCCCGAGGGCGGCTGGTTCCGGCAAACGTGGCGCAGCGATGTGACCGTCAGCCAATCCGCGTTGCCGCCGGACTACACGGGCCCGCGCAGCGCCGGAACGGCGATCCTGCTGCTACTCATGCCCGGCCAACACTCGGCCTGGCACACCGTGCGCAGCGCCGAGCTGTGGCTGCACCACCGCGGTAGCCCGCTGCTGCTCGACGTCGGAAGCGAACGGGACAGCGCCACAACACATCTCCTGGGGAGCGACATTCTGGCCGGTGAGCGGCCACAAGTGCTGGTGCCGCCCCGCCACTGGCAGCGGGCCCGCCCCCGCGACGACGAGCCGAGCCTGGTCAGCTGCGTGGTGGTGCCCGGTTTCGACTACGCCGACTTCGGCCTGGGGCCCGCGGAATAGCTTATGGTGACAGGCCCGCTGCTTTCGCCCCGTTAGCTCTGCAGCGACGACAGGTTGAAGACCGCGCCGGTGGGATCGGCGGCCGCCGCCAGCCGACCGTAAGGGGTGTCTTCAGCCGCGCGCAGCACCGCGCCGCCGTTGTCGGTGATCACTTGCAGCGTCTTGTCGACGTCCTCGGCGCCGAAGAAAATACCCCAATTGGAGGGCACATCCCCAGGCAGGCAGCCGGCGCCATCCATCACCCCCAGCAGCTGCTGATCGCCGAACCACGCGGTGGTGTAGCGGAATTCATCGGTGTCGGAGACCTGCTCGGTCCGCCACCCGAACACCTTGCGGTAGAAGTCGACAGGCGCGCGGTAATCGCGTGTGGTGAGCTGGTGCCACACCGGCGCGCCGGCTTCGCCGATCAGCTCGAAACCGCGATGCTCCAGTGGCTGCCACAGGCCAAACGGCGCTCCCGACGGGTCGGTGGCCATGCTCATGAAGCCTTTAGCGGGCACCTCCATCGGCGCAATACACGACGAGCCGCCCGCCGCTGTCAGCGCCGACACCGTGGCCTGGATGTCGGCGGTATGAAGTAGGTGGTCCAGTAGTCCGGAGACTGCCACTCCGGGTTGTTGGCCATTACCCCTGCGACGGGGTGGCCGTCTTTGGCGGCATTAATGTAGCCACCGTAGTCCGGCCCGGCCGACTCGAATGTCCAGCCGAAGACCGTGCCATAGAAGTCTTGGGCACGGTCGACATCCGACGACGTCAGGTCAATCCAGGTGGGCGCGCCCAGCGGCGCACGGTGACGAACGGTCACGATGACCTCCTCGGTAGGTGGGTCCCCGTCATCGGGGTCACCCGTATCGACTGCCGCCGAAGCCGAAACTCATCGCGTGCGGTCAGGTTCCGGCGAACACCTTGACGAACTTCTCCAGTGATTCGCGGATATCGCTCTTGAGCGCGCCGGCAACCAGCATGCCGATCGGCCCGAACAGCGCCGGACCGCCGAGGTGTACGTCGAAGCTGACGACCGATCCGTCACCCTTGGGTTTGACTTTGGCGAGCAGCTTGACCTTGACGCCGCCCACGCCATCGCCGTTCAGCGTCATCGCTTCGGGCGGCTTGTAGTGCACGATCGTCCACTTGATCCGGTTGGGCATGCCCTTGACCTCGACGATCGACTCGATGACGGTGCCCTTCTCCAGCTTTTCGGGCAGCTTGCTGCGCCATACCCGGTGGATAGTCAGCCAGTCCTTGTAGCGGGATAGGTCGGCGGCATGCGCCCACGCCTCTTCGGGCGGCAGCGGTACGTCAATGGATCCGGAGAGTTTTGCCATGGTCAGTTCTGCTGGTCGTGGTCGGCGTCGTCGTTGCAGGCGTTCTTAGCCAACAGGTCTGTGGCTTTATGAAGAAACCCATATGTCGTCCTTACCGTAGCTGACCCTACCTGTCGGTCATTGAGGTCGATTGCGGCGGCCAACGACGAAGCGCAGCACGGCAGAGGGTGCATCGAATCGTTCAGCGACCCTCGCTCCTCGTTGAGCCCGCCCTCAGAACGGTGGGGGCTCGTCGTCAGCCTCGGGTGGGGCTGGTCCGAAGTATGCGGCTTCTCGGGCTTGGC
>NZ_CAXUCH010000025.1:0-414 GCF_964249325.1 uncultured Mycobacterium sp.
CCCGGCCGGTTACGAGGCGGCGCTGGTCGCCGCGGCGCGCGACGCCCAGGTCACCGTCGTCGACTCCGACGGCGTCGGCGGCGCGGCCGTGTTGGCCGACTGCGTGCCGTCGAAGACTTTCATCGCCTCCACCGGGCTGCGCACCGAGCTGCGCCGTGCCCCGCAGCTGGGTTTCGACATCGATATCGAGGACGCCAAGATCTCGCTGCCGGAAATCCACCAGCGGGTCAAGACGCTGGCCGCGGCGCAGTCCGCTGACATCACCCAGCAGCTGCTGAGCGTGGGTGTCGAGGTCATCGCGGGCCGCGGCGAGCTGGTCGACGCCACGCCTGGCCTGGCGCGCCACTGCATCAAGGTGACCGCCCCCGACGGCACCACCAGCGTGCACGCCGCCGACGTCGTGCTGATCGCCAC
>NZ_CAXUCH010000025.1:424-5567 GCF_964249325.1 uncultured Mycobacterium sp.
CCGGCGCCAGCCCTCGGATCATGGCGTCCGCGCAGCCCGACGGCGAGCGCATCCTGACCTGGCGACAGCTCTACGACCTCGACTCGCTGCCCGACCATTTGATCGTGGTGGGCTCCGGTGTCACCGGGGCCGAATTCGTCAACGCCTACACCGAGCTGGGGGTGACGGTGACCGTGGTGGCCAGCCGCGACCGCGTGCTGCCCTACGAGGACGCCGACGCCGCCCTGGTGCTGGAGGAATCGTTCGCCGAGCGCGGCGTCAAGCTGGTGAAAAACGCGCGCGCCCAGTCGGTTACCCGCACCGAGGCCGGAGTGATGGTCACCATGACCGATGGCCGCACCGTCGAAGGCAGCCACGCCCTGATGACGATCGGCTCCGTTCCCAACACCGGCGGCCTAGGCCTGCAGCGGGTCGGCATCGAGCTCGGGCGCGGCGACTACCTGACCGTGGACCGGGTCTCACGGACATCGGTGCCCGGTATCTACGCCGCCGGCGACTGCACCGGCCTGCTGCTGTTGGCGTCGGTCGCCGCCATGCAGGGCCGCATCGCGATGTATCACGCGCTCGGCGAGGCCGTCAGCCCGATCCGGTTGCGCACCGTGGCCGCGACGGTCTTCACCCGGCCGGAGATCGCCGCCGTCGGGGTACCGCAGTCGATGATCGACGACGGCTCGGTGCTGGCGCGGACCATCATGCTGCCGTTGCGGACCAACGCCCGAGCCAAGATGTCCGGGCTGCGGCACGGCTTCGTCAAGCTGTTTTGCCGGCGGTCCACCGGCGTGGTGATCGGCGGGGTAGTGGTCGCGCCGATCGCATCGGAGTTGATCCTGCCGATCGCGGTGGCGGTGCAAAACCGGATCACGGTCAACGAGTTGGAGCAGACGCTGGCCGTCTACCCGTCGCTGTCAGGTTCGATCACCGAAGCCGCCCGCCGGCTGATGGCGCACGACGATTTGGACTGATCCCAGGTAGCCTGGGGAGCCAGCGTCCTACTGACGAGTAACCGAGGAGTGCTGTTCCGTGAGCGCACCGGGGAGCGGGCAATTCTGGCCGGCATCCACCCTTGGGCCCGAGCAACGTGCCGCTGCCTGGGAACGGCTCGGCGCCGAGCAATTCGACGTCGTGGTCATCGGCGGGGGCGTGGTCGGCTCGGGGTGCGCGCTGGACGCAGCCACCCGAGGGCTCAAAGTGGCGATGGTCGAGGCGCGTGACTTCGCCTCCGGCACGTCCAGCCGCTCGTCGAAGATGTTTCACGGTGGGCTGCGCTACCTCGAGCAGTTGGAATTCGGGTTAGTGCGTGAGGCGCTCTACGAACGCGAGCTGTCACTGACCACGCTGGCGCCGCACATGGTCAAGCCGCTGCCGTTTCTGTATCCGCTGACCAGGCGCTGGTGGGAACGCCCGTACGTGGCTATGGGTATGTTGCTCTACGACCAGCTCGGCGGCGCGAAATCCGTTCCGCCGCAGAAGCATTTGACTAGGGCCGGCGCTCTGCGACTGTGCCCCGGTCTCAAGCGCAATTCGTTGATCGGCGGTATCCGCTACTACGACACGGTGGTCGACGACGCTCGGCACACCCTGACCGTTGCGCGTACCGCCGCCCATTACGGCGCGGTGGTGCGGTCCTCGACCCAGGTGATCGCCTTGCTTCGCGAAGGCGACCGGGTGACCGGGGTACGGGTCCGGGATTCCGAGGACGGCGCCGTCACCGACGTTCACGGCCACGTCGTGGTCAACGCGACCGGGGTCTGGACCGACGAGATCCAGGCGCTGTCCAAACAGCGGGGGCGATTTCAGATACGAGCCTCCAAGGGCGTGCACGTCGTCGTACCGCGGGACAGGATCGTCAGCGACGTCGCGATTATCCTGCGCACCGAAAAGTCGGTGATGTTCGTTATCCCGTGGGGCAGCCACTGGATCATCGGAACCACCGACACCGACTGGAACCTCGACCTGGCGCACCCGGCGGCCACCAGGGCCGACATCGAGTACATCCTCGGCACTGTCAACACCGTGCTGGCCATCCCGTTGAGCCATGACGACATCGACGGCGTCTACGCCGGGCTGCGGCCGCTGCTGGCCGGGGAAAGCGACGAGACGTCAAAGCTGTCGCGGGAACACGCTGTGGCGGTGCCCACCCCGGGTCTGGTGTCCATCGCCGGCGGCAAGTACACCACGTATCGGGTGATGGCGGTCGATGCCATAGATGCTGCGGCGCAGTACATTCCCGCACGCGTTGCGCCGTCGATCACCGAGAAGGTGCGGCTGGTGGGCGCCGACGGCTATTTCGCCCTGATCAACCAGGCCGAACATGTCGGCGCGCTGAACGGCCTGCACCCCTACCGGGTGCGGCATCTGCTCGACCGCTACGGGTCGCTGATCAGCGAGGTATTGGCGATGGCCGACGGCCGCCGTGAGCTGCTGAACCCGATCACCGCGGCCCCGGTCTACCTCAAGGTCGAAGCCGCATATGCCGCCGCTGCGGAGGGGGCGCTGCATCTGGAAGACATCCTGGCGCGCCGGATGCGGATCTCCATCGAATACCCGCACCGCGGTGTCGATTGCGCGCGTGAGGTGGCTGACGTTGTCGCGCCGATACTGGGCTGGACCCAGGAGGACATCGACCGTGAGGTCGAGACCTACGCCGCGCGGGTGGAGGCGGAGATACTGTCGCAAACCCAGCCCGACGACGCGTCGGCGGACGCCCTGCGGGCCTCCGCTCCCGAGGCGCGCGCCGAGATTCTGGAACCGGTGCCTTTAACGTGAGCCCGGCGCCGTTGCCGGTTCGTGACCGGCTCGGAGGTGGCGGCCGAGCTACCGGGGTAGCGAGGCCAGAACCGACCATCGGGCTGGGACCCGCACGGTTGCGGTTGCGCGGCGGCCTGGTGTTGGCCGAGCTGGAGGCCCGGTTCGGAGCGGTTGTCAGCACGAAAGTCGTTGCGGGACAGGTGGTTACCGCAGACGGTGGCGTGGTCGACGAGACGACGGTGTTGCCGGCGGGTGCCTGTGGGTATCTCTATCGGGATCTGCCCGACGAAGTGCCGGTGCCGTTCGACATCCCGGTGCTGTACCGAGCCGACGACATCGTGGTCGTCGACAAGCCACATTTCCTGGCCACCATGCCGCGGGGGCGCCACGTCGCACAGACCGCGCTCGTGCGGTTGCGTCGCGAACTCGACTTGGCGGAGCTGAGTCCGGTGCATCGGCTGGACCGGGTGACCACCGGCGTGCTGTTATTCACCGCTCGCCGTGAGCTGCGCGGCGCGTACCAGACGCTGTTTGCCCGCGGTGCGGTGCGCAAGACCTACCTTGCCCGGGCCGCGGTCACACCTGCCCTGGATCTGCCTCGCGTGGTACGCAGCCGAATTATCAAGCGGCGCGGCCAGTTACAAGCCATCGAGGAGTCGGGTGAGGCGAACGCCGAGACGCTGATCGAGCTGATGTCGATGGACGGCCTCTACCGGCTGACGCCGCGAACCGGCCGCACCCATCAGCTGCGGGTGCACATGGCGTCGTTGGGTATACCGATCCACGGAGACCCGTTGTATCCGAGGATCGTTGACGTAGCGCCGGATGATTTCAGCACGCCGTTGCAGTTGTTGGCATACAGCTTGGAATTCGACGACCCAGTCAGCGGATCGCGGCGGCGGTTCGTCAGCCGGCGAACGATAATCGGAGCAGTTATGTGAGACGCGGCTCGGACACGATGGGCGGATCCGGCGGCTCCGGTGTGCTGCGGGTGGCCGACGAAGTCGCTGACGCGCTGCACTGAGGTCGCCCGGTGGTCGCGCTGGAGACCACGCTGGTCTCACACGGGTTCTCGCAGGGACGTGGCCTGCTCGCTGCGCAGCAGGCCGAGCAGCGCGTCCGTGCCGCCGGCACTGGGCCGTGCACGGTCGGCGTCGTGGACGGCTTCGTTCGGGCTGGGCTGAGCGCTACGCCGGAGCCGCCGCGCACAAGGCGGGTGCGCGGGATATCGCGGCCTGCGTGGCGGGTTCGCCGAGACCCTCGGTATCTCCGGTGACCTGCTGCAACTGGCCGGCACCCCGACGATGGCGGTGTCGTCCGGCGCCAAGGCCATTGTGGATGTCTCGGCGACAGCGGAGCTGCTGGAGACGCTGAGCGTACCGGTCCTGGGCTGGCGGACCGAGACGCTTCCCCTCTTCTACCGCGGCCAGGGTGGCTCCCCGGTGGCCGCGCGGGTGGACAGCGTCGCCGACACCGCTCGGGTGGCCTCGCTCCACTGGGAGCTGGCAGGCTTATCCGGGCTGCTGCTTGGCCGCCCGCCCGATCCCGAGCTCGACATCGAGCACGAGGCCGCCGCGGCGGTCCGCCCGGCGCACAAAGCCGGGGTCACCGGCCCGGCGGTGCCCCCGGCCGTCCTGGCCTTGGTCGAAGAGTTGACCGAGGGCCGAAGTGTCGCGGTCAACCAACAGCTCATCGCGGACAACGCCGCTTTGGCCGCAAAGATCGCCGTCGCCTACACGGCCTTTCGGTAACCGCCGGCGGCCCCGCTTCGTCAGCCGGCGGGCGGTCTGGGTTTCACGGTTGGTCCGCTGCCACGCGGGTAAATCGCAGCATGGCCGCTAACCCGACTGCGGAGCTGTATCGACTAGAGCTCGATGGACACGGGCCAGAGGACGTTGCGGTGCTCGACGATCGGTTGGTGACCGGTGTCGCCGACGGCCGGCTGCTGAGCGTCGCCAAAGACGGGACCGACGTCGAAGTGGTGGCCGACACCGGGGGTCGCCCCCTGGGGATCGAGTCCCTGCCCGACGGCCGGTTGATCGTATGCGATGCGCAGCGAGGACTGCTGCGGGTAGACCCCGCCGCCGATTCGATTGAGCCGCTGGTCACCACGGTGGCCGGTGAGCCGATGAAGCTGTGCAACAACGCGGCTGTCGCTGCCGACGGCGCTATCTACTTCACCGATTCCTCGCGCCGCTATGGGCTCGATGCCTTCCAGGCCGACGTCATTGAACGCAGCGCCACAGGCCGGCTGCTGCGCCGCGACCCGGCCGGCGAAGTCCAGGTGTTGCTCGATCACCTGGAGTTCGCGAACGGCGTCGCACTTGCTGACGATGAATCCTTCGTCGCGGTCGCCGAAACCAGCACTGCTCGTATTCATCGGGTGTGGTTGCAC
>NZ_CAXUCH010000025.1:5577-8581 GCF_964249325.1 uncultured Mycobacterium sp.
GGCCGCGCTGCGGCGAATCCGAGGTGCTGGTCGACCAATTGCCGGGCCTGCCCGACAATCTGTCGACCGGAACGCTAGGACGCATTTGGGTAGCGATACCGGTCACGGGGATACGGCCACTGCGCTTGGCCCAACGAGCTCCCCGTTCGGCTCGCAGGCTCATAGGACGGGCGGCGAGCGGCATCAACCATGCGCCGGCGGCGACCGCACGCGTGCTGGCGATCAATCGCGACGGAACCCCGGTCGCGCGGCTGGCTTGCAGTCGCCGTTGCGGCTACCGCATGGTGACCGGCGTTCGTGAACACGATGGCTCGCTGTATCTGGGCAGCATCGCCCAACAGGCCATCGCCGCTGTCTCTCCAGCGCCGTCGAATCCGACCGAGCAACTCATCAGGCTTCGTCCACACCGCTAACCGAGGAGGACGGCGGGTCACCACGGGGGAGACTCGCCGGTTGCATCACGGCCGATCGCGGGTAACCGACGGTATGGAAATCACGGTGACGTTCGTCGGCAACGCGACCACATTGATAGCAGCCGGGGGTGTGACGCTGTTGACCGATCCGAACTTCCTGCACCGGGGCCAGCATGCCTACCTCGGTTACGGGCTGGTGTCCAAGCGCCGCCAGGAACCGGCCCTCAGCGTCGAGGAGTTGCCGCCGCTGGACGCGATTGTGTTGTCCCACATGCACGGCGACCACTGGGATAGGGTGGCGCAGCAGCGTCTCGACCACGGGTTGCCGATCCTGACCACGCCGCACGCCGCCAAGCGGCTGCATCGCCGCGGATTCGGCGCAGCGCTGGGGATGTCGACCTGGCAATCCCACACCATCACCAAGGGCGACACTACTGTCACGATGACGTCGTTACCCGGCCGGCACGCGCCGGTGTGGGGACATCGACTCTTGCCACCGGTGATGGGCTGCGCCGTACGGGATCTAACAAGCCTGCCCAGGCAAGTCCGTGAACTACACCGCCAACCGTTGTGTGTGGGGGGTGGGGGGTCGCGATTCGCTGAACCTCCGCTAAGCCCGACGGCGAGTACCACGGACTCGTAAGCCACGCCGTTGACATTGCGATCATCGCATGCCACAAGCGAACTGGACGATCGTGGAGCATCCGCTAGCGGGTTGGCGCCATCGTTAACGTGTCGCACCCGCCTTAGGTGTTCAGCGTTGGCAGGTCGGGCACCAGTACGTCACCCGCTCATTGCTGCTGTCATAGCTGACGGGCGTGCCGCACCGGCGGCAACTCTGCCCCGCTCGCCCGTAGACCCACAGTTGCCGACCTGATCGGGTGTCGCCAGTGGTGCAACGGCTCCAGCGGTAGCGATTGGCCCACAGCATGTCTCGGGCTCGGGAGACCAGTCGGTGCGGGTCGGTGACATCGCTTACCGGCGCGGTGGGCAGATGTCCGCTGACGAAACACAGCTCGTTGCAGTAGACGTTGCCGATCCCGGCCAGCACCCGCTGGTCGAGCAGTGCATCGGCCAGCGGCCGGTCGGCCTCGGCGACGAGGTTGGCGGCCGCAATCTGCGGATCCCAGTCATCACCGAGCAGGTCAGGTCCCAGGTGGGCCACCACGTCGCCGTCGTGGGCGCGGTCGAGCACCTCCAGCAGCCCGAGGTCGCTTCCTACGACCCGGATGTCGCCGACTTCCAAAATGATTCGGACGCGGTGATCGGTCCGCGCCCGGCCGGTGGTCACCCGCCAGCTGCCGTCCATCTTCATATGCGAGTGGATGCTGGCCGGCCCGACGCGGATGAACAGGTGCTTGCCACGACTGAGCACGTCGTCGACCACCTGCCCGCACAGGTCGACGGTGGCGAAACGCGGTACCCGGATGTCACAGCGAGTCAGGGTACGACCGGCCAGCGCCTGTCGCAGTATGGCGGCGGTGTGAAAAACTGTGTCGCCCTCCGGCATTGGCTAGCGCAGCCTCAATCCGCGCGGTGTGCTCGCGAAGCCGGCTGCGGTAAGCGCGGCGTGGATCGGCGACTCTCGCAGCTGCAGCACCGGCACACCGTTGACCCGCTCGACCAGGATGGAATCGACGCGCCGGGCGCCGACCAAATCGGCCAGCGCGCCCGCGGCCGCATGGTTGGCGTCGGGATCGTCGGTGAAACTCAACAGCGAACGCCCGCCGCGCTCCAAAAACCACGCCAACTCGCCGTCCACCAGCGCGACCAGTGCCCCGGCCTTGCGGCCAGGACGCGCGGCGCCCTCGTCGTCGGATGCCCGGGTCGGCCAGGGCAGCACCGCACCGTAGGGGTTGGCAGGGTCGGCCGCGGCCAGGACCACCGCCCGGTATTGCGGCCGCTCAGGGTCGACACTGTCGAGGTAGCTGCGCAAGCGGTCGACCGTCGATGCGACCGCAAACTGCGCGCCGCCCAACGACTCTACGAAGTAGCCGCGCTGACAGCGGCCGGCGTCCTCGAACGCGGTCAGCACCTTATACAGGGTGGCGAATCCGCCCGGCACTCCTTCGGCCGCCGCCGCGCCTTTGGTGAGCACGCCGTGGCGGTTCAGCAAAAGTTCGGCTTGGTGGTGGGCACGCAGCGTGGAGTCTGGCTCCGGAGCCGGCAAAGCCGACCACCGACCGGCCACAGTTGGATCGGTGGCGCGGGTCTGGGCGTGTGCGACGCTGTAGCGGCTCAGCCGCGGTGGCCGCCGGTGTCGGTGTGCCGGTGTGGCGCGTCTGCGGGTGCCCGGGCCGCCGGCCAGCATCGCGCGCACCGGCGCAAACGTGTCGCCGGTGACCCAGCCGGCCCAAATCAGTTCCCACAACGCCGCTTTGAGTTCGCTTTCGGCGACGCCGTTGGCGAGCTGGCGGAAGAAGAACGCGCCGCCGCCGCCGAAGAACGCCTCGAAGATGTCCGAGATCGACCCGGCGTCGAAGTTCGGGGCATAGCCGCCGCTGCGCAATCCCTCGCGGCCGTATCGGTCATAGGTGGCGCGCCGGTCGGCGTCCGACAGGACCTCGTAGGCCTCGGCCGCCTCCTTGAAC
>NZ_CAXUCH010000025.1:8591-23077 GCF_964249325.1 uncultured Mycobacterium sp.
GTCCAGGACCGCGCGGTGCGCGTCGGTGAACTCGATTTCGGCGCCGGCGGTCAGCGTCAATGGCGCAGTGTCGCTGGCGTGGAACGCGATCCAGCCGTCGTTGCCGGAAATCGTTCCTGCGCCGGACCACATCACCTCTCCGGAGGCCAGCAGCTCGTCGAGCATGGCGGGGGAGTAGTCGCGCACCCGCGGCGCCAATACCAGCGGTTCGATTGCTGAGGCGGGCATGCGCACACCGGCGAGCTGATCGAGCACGGTCATCAACCCGTCGATGCCGGAGTTACTTTCGGCGCCGACCTGCTGCCACGCGGGCAGGAAACGGGCGTAGGCGGCGGTGCTGACTGGCTCGACTTGCGCTCGCAGCGCCGCCAGCGATCGGCGCCGCAGAATCCGCAACACCTCGGCGTCGCACCATTGATCGCCGGCGGCGTCGGCGACGAAGTCGCCGCGCACCAGGCGCCCGTCGGCGGCCAGCCGGCCCAGTACGTCGGCGGTCACCCGAAGACCCAGGCCGAACCGGGTTGCCGCGTCGGCGGTGGTGAACGGGGGATGGGTGCGCGCGTAGCGGCCGAGCAGCTCACCGAGCGGATCGGCGACCGCCTCGGTGAAGCTGGCGGGGACGCCGACGGGCACGGCGACCCCCACACCGTCGCGCAGCCGGCCGATGTCCTCGACCGCGACCCACCAGGTCCGGTCAGCGAAAGACACGGTCAGCGCGCGTCTGGCGGCCCGCAGTCCCTCCAGCCAGCCGCCGACATCCGCGCCGCCGGCGCGGGCGGCGACCTCGTCTTCGGTCAGTGGGCCCAGCAGCCGCAGTAGGTCCGCCACTGCTTCGGCGTCGCGGGCCATCCGGTCGGCCGACAGGTGCTGCAGCTGCCGGCCGGTTGCGGCGATGACGTCGGGGTCGAGCAGCTCGCGCAGCTCGACGCGGCCGAGCAGCTCGGCCAGCAGGGTGGTGTCTAGCGACAGCGCGGCGGCGCGGCGCTCGGCAAGAGGGCTGTCGCCTTCGTAGATGAACGCCCCGACGTAACCGAACAGCAGCGACGCCGCAAACGGCGACGGCGTGACGGTCTCGGCTTCGGCCACCCGTACCCGCCGCTGTGCGATGTCGGCCATAAGTGTGGTCAGCATCGGCACGTCGTAGACGTCTTGTAGGCATTCGCGGATTGCTTCCAGCACGATCGGAAAGTCCGGGTATTTGCGCGCGACGTCGAGCAGCTGGGCGGCGCGCTGGCGCTGATGCCACAGCGGCGAGCGGCGACCGGGGTGTCGCCGCGGCAGCAGCAGGGCACGCGCCGCGCATTCCCGGAATCGCGACGCGAACAGCGCCGAACCGCCCACCTCGTCGGTGACGATCGGGTCGATCTCGTCGGGGTCGAACACGAACAGCTCCGCGCCCGGCGGTGAGCCCGCCGGGTCCGGCCCCGAATCGGCCAGGGTGTCGGGTAACCGCACCACGATGCCGTCGTCGGAGGCGGTCGGCTTGTCGTCGATGCCGTAGCGTTCGCGCAACCGCCGGCCCACCGCCAGCGCGAGTGGGCCGTGCACCCGCAGCCCATACGGTGAGTGCAAGATCACCCGCCAGTCGCCGAGCTCGTCGCGGAACCGCTCCACCAACAGCGTGGTGTCGGTGGGCACCACCGCAGTGGCGCTGCGCTGGTCATCCAGCAGCTGCCACAGGTTGTCGGTGGCGAATGCGTCGAAACCCAATTCGGCGCAGCGCTTTTCGAATACCTTGCGGTCCAGGCCGGCCAGCTCGCCGGTGAAGGCGCCGATCGCGCGGCCCAGCTCGGCCGGGCGTCCGACGTCGTCGCCACGCCAGAACGGCAACCGTGCGGGCTGGCCCGGAGCGGGGATCACCAGTACCCGGTCGTGGGTGATCTCGGTGATCCGCCAGCTGGTCGCGCCGAGCGAGATGACATCGCCTGGCCGTGATTCGTAGACCATCTCCTCATCGAGTTCGCCTACCCGCGAAGGCTTTTCGGTGGCCAGCCAGACGGTAAACAACCCACGGTCGGGGATCGCCCCGCCGGAGGTGACCGCAAGCCTCTGCGCGCCGGGCCGCGCGGTCAAGGTGCCGGTGTCGCGGTTGTAGACCAATCGTGGTCGCAGCTCGGCGAATTCGGTCGAGGGATACTTACCGGAGAGCAGATCCAGTGTGGCCTCGAACGCGCTGCGCGGCAGCGTGGCGAACGACGCGCTGCGCCGCGCGGTGTCGAACCAACGATCGGCGTCCAGCGGCTCCAGCGCGGCCGCCGCCACGGTGTGCTGTGCCAGGATGTCCAGCGGGTTGGCGGGCACCTGCATCGTTTCGATCTGTCCGGCCAGCATGCGCTGGGCCGCGACCGCGCAGCCGATCAGATCGGTGCGGTGTTTGGGAAACAGTACGCCCTGGGAGATTTCGCCGACCTGATGGCCGGCCCGGCCGATGCGCTGAAGGCCGCTGGCCACCGACGGCGGCGCCTCCACCTGGATCACCAGGTCGACCGCGCCCATGTCGATACCCAGCTCGAGGCTCGAGGTCGCCACGACCGCTTTCAGCCGGCCGCTTTTGAGATCGTCTTCGACCGCGGTGCGTTGTTCCTTGCTGACCGAACCGTGGTGCGCGCGGGCCAGAACCGCTGGCGCGCCGTAAGTTTGGCCGCTGCCCAACAGCTGCGCCGGTGCACCGCCGGCGACCTGAAGGTTGGTGGTGGCGGGCAACTCCAGGCCGGAGCGTTCGGCGTGAATCTCGTTGAGCCGGGCGGTGAGCCGCTCGGCGAGCCGGCGCGAATTCGCGAACACGATCGTCGAGTTGTGCGATTCGATCAGCTCGACCAGTCGGGCTTCGACGTCAGGCCAGATAGTGTTGTTCGCCAGGTTGGCCATGTCGGGGACCGGCACCTCCACCGTCAGGTCGATGGTCTTGGGTGACGGCGGTGCGACGATCATGGTCGGCGATTGCCCGGACAAGAATCGGGCCACCTCCTCGGGCGGACTCACGGTCGCCGACAACCCGATCCGCTGCGCCGGCCTCGGCAGCAACTGGTCAAGCCGCTCCAGCGACAACGCCAGGTGTGCGCCACGCTTGGTGTCGGCGATGGCGTGTACCTCGTCGACGATCACCGTGCGTACCGCGGCGAGCGTCTGCCGTGCCGCCGAGGTGAGCATCAAAAACAGCGACTCGGGCGTGGTGATCAACACGTCGGGCGGTTGGGCGATGAGCTGGCGTCGCCGACCGGGCGGCGTGTCGCCCGATCGCACGCCCACGCTGATGTCAGGAACGGGGAGGCCTTGCCGCTCGGCGACGCGGGTGATCCCGCTCAGCGGGGCGCGCAGGTTGCGCTCGACGTCGACGGCCAGCGCCTTCAGGGGTGACACGTAGAGCACGTGCGTGCCTGGCGCGCGTTCGTGACGGGGTGGGCCGCCGACGCGGGCCAGGCTGTCGATGGCCCACATGAATGCCGCCAGCGTCTTGCCCGATCCGGTGGGCGCGATGACCAGTGTGTTGTGGCCGTCGGCTATCGCCGGCCAAGCGCCGGCCTGCGCCGGTGTCGGCGCGGCAAAGCTGCCGGCGAACCACTCCCGTGTCGCGGGAGAAAAGCGGGCCAGCGGATCGGTCGGCGGCAAAGCGCTCACCTAGCCATCGTGCCAATCACCACCGACAAGTGCCGCGACCTCGCCCTCACCGATCCACTAAACAACGGTTTAGTATATTGAACGGTCGTTCAGTCACAACGAAAGGGACAGCCTTGCGCACCACGATGACGACTGTGCTCGTCGCCTTACTAGGCATTCACGCGTTGGCGAAGTTCGCCTTCTTTGCCCTGCCCTACCGCCGGCGCAGAGCAGCTCTGGACAAGAGCTACAACGGCAGGCGTTCAGCCACCACGACGTCGGATACCGTGATGTTGCTTTTCACCATCGTGTTGGCAGCGCTGTTGGTGTGGCGGGGGATTGAAGCGGTGAGCTTTCTGGGCGGCATCTGGATCGGGGCCACGCTGATTCAGCTGTACTTCCACGAGTTTCATGCGCCGGTTCCCGCTGACCGGGCGGCGCCGGAGCCGCTATCGCCGATCAAGACCATGTCGTATGCGATCCAGGACAACCCCTGGCGACCGTGGCGCGAACTATTGACGCTCAGCGCGCTGATCTGCCTGAGCCTGGCATTCCTCGTGGGAGCCGGCTAAGCCGGTCGGCGTTTGTCCGGCGCTACGGCATCGGCTAGCTCCGCCGGAATGCCCGGCACCCGGCCGATCGCATCCAGCAGCGCGTGCGCGCACGCGTCGCCGAGATATTCATCGTCGATCGAGGGGTCCATGATGCGCTGCCGACACATCTCGAAGGTGAACGAGAGCCAGCCGTAGACCGTAGCCCGCAGGTCACGCTCCACCTGTGAGTGCAGACCGTTTCCGAGCCCCCCGGGCACCAACGCGTTGGCGGCCGTCATGACCCGCTCCATCTGGCGTTTCTTGGTGGCGTCGTCAATCTCGACCAGGACCGGGTCGTACCGGCCCGCCCGGACATACACGGCCCACGCTGCGCGCGGGTGCCGCTGGTAGTAGTCCACATACGCCAGCACACCGGCACGCACTCGTTGGAACAGCGTGTCCCCCGCATTGGGCGCATTCTCCGTCGCCTCGAACAGCCGTTCCGCCTCGTACTTGACGACGGCGGCGAAGAATGCCCGCTTGTCGGGGAAGTAGTGGTACATCAACGCCCGTGATATCCCGGCCCGTTCGGCGACCTCGTCGATGCGGACCTCGTCGTAGGGGTGTTGGCCGAACACCTCAGCGCCCAGCGCCAGCAACTCCGCGCGCCGGTCCTTCGGGGACAGTCGCCGCCTGGTCGCCTCCATACTCCGATGTTACGAACAAGCGATTCAACAGACGTCTAATTCGACTTGACCGCCAGCAAAATTACGTGTCCGCGGTCGGCTCTGGGGAGGTCAGCGCTGGTCCGGCGCGATCGCGGCGGCAAGTTTCGCTGGAATACCCGGGACCCGTGTCACCGCATCGAGCAGCGCATGCGCGCAGGCGTCGCTGAGAACACCAATGTCGCTGGACGGGTCCATGATGCGCTGCCGGCACAGCTCGAAGGTGAACGCGAGCCAGCCGTGCACCACCATCCGGACATTCCGCTCGACTTCGGGGTCCAGCTTGTTATCGGGGTGCGCGATCTCACTGATCCGACTCATGACATGTTCGAGCTGGCGATTCTTGGCTTCGTCGTCGATGCCGAGCAGTACCGGGTCGGAGCGGCCGATGCCGACATACGCGGCCCAGGCGGAGTGCGGATGCTGCTGCTGGTATCCCATGTACGCCAGCACACCGGTGCGCACCTCTTCGAACAGTGTCTGACCCGGCAGCGGCAGGTGGTTGGTGGCCTCGATCAGCCGCTCGGCCTCGAACTTGACGACGGCGGCGAAAAATGCCCGCTTGTCGGGGAAGTAGTGGTACATCAACGCCCGGGACACGCCGGCCCGCTCGGCGATCTCGTCGACGCGGACGTCGTCGTAGGGGCGTTGGCCGAAGACCTCGGCGCCCAGCGCCAGCAACTCCGCGCGCCGATCCTCGGGGGATAGCCGCCGCCGCGTCGCTCGCATGCGACCGATGTTACTTGCACTTCAGGTCTTGACCGGCGTTTGCCAGAACTTCACAGTCTTCGTGCTGGCAAAATCGATAGCTGCTCAAATTGTGGGCGGACAGCCGACCGGGCCGGTTACCGCGGCGGCGTCCGGCCATCTGCGAATGTTTCGGGTGGCCACGGGGCTAAGCAGGACGTCCAGTCGGTCGGCGGCCTCCGCCGATCTCACCGCCCATGGCGGGTGATCAACCGCTGGCATTGCGCATGGGCGGAACAACGATCGGCGATCGGCCTACCGTGTGGGCTGCCGCTGTCATCGGTATCAAGCAGCAAAGCCGTTGAACGGCAGGGTTTTCGCTCTCCCAGAAGCGTTGACCGGGGATGACCGGAACCGCTTAGCTCAACGACTTTCACATCGTGAATTTCGATGTTCTCTTCGCCAAAGGCGATCACGCCTGCCTGCGTTTGTACCGCCGAGGGTTCGCACCGCGGTGAACCCCACAAAGACATGCCGGCGACCGGTGCAGCGCACGCTGGTCAGCCAGCGCCATTTTCACGGTCCGGGACGGCAAGCTCAGCGAAGTCATCAAAGACTGGAACAAGCTGTCGATGTGGAAGCAGTTGGGCCGGCCGGTCAGCGAATGCCTGACGTCGGGCCCGGTGTTGTCGGCTTAAGCGCCGCTCGAGCTTGCAACTATGAGTAGGGCTCGTGCCGCCCAGTTGCTTGAAAGACGACACGGCGAGCGATCTGCACCGTGTGGTCGGCGAATCTTTCGTAGAACCGTCCCAACAGGGTTACATCGACGGCCGGACCGACACCATGCGTCCATCCCCGGTCCATGAGTACCGTCAGCAGTTGGCGATGCTTCTCGTCCATCGCGTCATCGTCGTGGCGAATCTCGGACGCTCTTTTCGGGTCACGCGACAGCAACACGTCGCGCGCACCAGCGCTCAATGCCACGGCCAGAGCAGCCATGTCGGCGATGTGCTCGCTGACTTCCGCGGGCACTGCGTGCTGCGGATGGCGTCGCCGGGCGATTTTGGCCACGTGCACGGCCAGGCCACCCATCCGCTCGACGTTGGCAGCGATCTGGATAGCGGTCACCACTGCGCGCAGGTCCGCGGCCACCGGTGACTGCAGGGCCAGCAACAAGAATGCTGTCTGGTCGACCCGAGCGCTTTGCGCGACGATGCCGTCATGGCCGGCGATGACACTTTCGGCAAGGGCCAGGTCCGCTTGCAAAAGGGCATCGGTGGCGCGCCGCATCGCTTGGCCACTCAAGTCGCACAATTCCGCGAGCTGCTCGGTCAGTGCCGAAAGTTGCTCGTGAAATGAGCTTCTCATCGAGCGGGGGTTGCCTGGTGAACCCAAGATAAACTCACTTACCGCATATGTGGCCAGCGTGCAAAGCACATGTAACTCAACGACTATCGTTTACCATCCCCGCCCGGTT
This sequence comes from uncultured Mycobacterium sp., assembly GCF_964249325.1. Classification (NCBI taxonomy): domain Bacteria; kingdom Bacillati; phylum Actinomycetota; class Actinomycetes; order Mycobacteriales; family Mycobacteriaceae; genus Mycobacterium; species uncultured Mycobacterium sp. Next base: position 15,611 of record NZ_CAXUCH010000025.1, read on the forward strand.
GGGAACACCCAATCAATCGGCGGGTTTCAGATCGGTCGCATCGGGCCCGTTGTGAGGCGTGAGCTGGAGGGCGACTCCGGCGTTGAGCAGTCAGCGCCGGCCCCAGCGGCGCCGAGTCAGGGCGCGAATGCCTTTCGCGCTGTTCATAATCGACGCGGTGACCGTGTCCGGCCTTTAGACGAGCCGTTGAGTCGATGCCACAGCCGGAGTGGCAGCAGCCCGATCAACGGTGCTCTTTTGCCCAACTCGCTGTTATCGCGCCGATTGAAGGCGACGGCGTAGCGGCGCGCCTGCTCAGCGGTCGCATACGTCTTACCGCCGCTGGCGTGGCCGCATCCCCTGTCACACTCCCAGTACATTGCCCGGCCCTCGGCGCGAAAGCGCGGTCGATGGCCGACGAGCCGGCATACCCACGGCGCTGCGGTCACGCGGCTTCCGCCGTGGTCAGCGGCATCGCAAGGTCCTCCAGTTTCTGGCCCTCGGCCTTGACTCCCAGCACCAGTTCGACCACGCCTCCGATTGCCATTACGGCCGCACCGATCAGAAATGACATGGCGGCCTGATGCCGGTCCCCGGATTCGATCAGGTCACCGAACAGCAGCGGACCGGTGATGCCGCCGATCGCGGTGCCGACCGCATAGAAGAAGGCGATCGCCAATGCCCGCGTCTCCATCGGGAAGATTTCACTGACCGTCAGGTAGGCCGCGCTGGCACCAGAACCCGCCAGGAAGAAGCAGGCCATGAGAACAGCGAGAAAAGTCCAGACCCCGCCGAATTGGCTCACGAAGATGCCGGCCAGTACGACCGCCACCGCAGCGGAGCCGAGGTACGTCAGCGAGATCATCGGTTTTCGTCCCACCGTGTCGAAGAGTGGCCCGAGTAGCACAGGCCCGGCGAAGTTGCTGAGCGCCCACAGGATGAAGAACACCGGCACCATGCCGGAAGCCACCGAGTAGAAGCCGCTGAGTAACGTGCCGAGGTTGAACGTGACCCCGTTGTACAAGAACGCCTGCCCAATGAAGAGGGCCAGGCCCAGGACCGCGCGGCCGGGGTACAGCGTGAAGGCCACCTTAGCGATCTCGCGGAAAGAGATGACCTTGCGCTGGCGCACAGTCAGGGATCCCTCGGGTTCCGGCAGCTTTTCGTGCTTCTCTTGCTCGATGTCCGCCTCGATGTCGTCGACGATCCGCTCGGCTTCCTCTTGCTGGCCGTGGATGAAGAGCCAGCGCGGACTTTCCGGGACGTTGCGACGCACTATCAGTACCGCTATCCCGAACACGGCTCCGACGCCGAACGCGATTCGCCACCCTATGTGGAGTGGAAACAGGGAGGTGTTTAAGAACAGCAACGCAGCCGCGGCGCCCACCGCCGAGCCCAACCAGTAAGAGCCGTTGATGGCCAGATCGACACGTCCACGCAGCCGCGCCGGGATCAGCTCGTCGATCGCCGAATTGATCGCCGCGTATTCGCCGCCGATACCTGACCCTGCGAAGAATCTCGCCGCGAAGAAGTACCAGGGCGCAAAGGAGAAGGCCGTCGCGGCGGTGGCGACAAGGTATATCGCCAGCGTGGCTATGAAGAGCTTCTTACGACCGAAGCGGTCGGTGAGCTGACCGAAAAACAGTGCCCCGCTGCAGGCGCCCGCAATATAGAAGGCCGCGGCGGCACCGATCTGTGCTGCGGTGATCTGGATGCCGCTGCCCCGCTCGATTAGCCGGGCCGCGACATTGCCCACCATGGTGACTTCGAGACCGTCGAGAATCCAGACGCCGCCCAATCCGACGACCACCCGCCAGTGAAACCGCGACCAGGGCAGCCGGTCCAGCCGAGCGGGCACCTGCGTGGTGATCGTGCCGGTCTGTACGCCTTCGCTCATTGCAGCCTCTTCCCCTCCGTCGGCGTGCCCGGCGGCATACCCAGAAAGGTGAGGTTATATCCCGCGGGTCGAGCCGTTCGGTGTGGACTCCGTTTGTCGAACTCGTTCACGGGTTACCCAGGCTTGGAAATCCTGTGTCGGAGGGACGTGATGGCAACTAACGATCACAATGCAAAACAAGAGCAGCTAGATCAATATCGGGTCAACCGGGCAACCGGCTACCTGACCACACAGCAGGGTGTTCGCGTCGATCACACCGACGACGCGCTGAGCGTCGGGGAGCGCGGACCTACGCTGCTGGAGGACTTCCACGCGCGGGAAAAAGTTACTCACTTCGACCATGAACGCATCCCGGAACGCGTGGTACATGCGCGCGGCGCGGGGGCGTACGGATATTTCGAGCCCTACGACGACTCGCTGGCCGACTACACCGTCGCGAAGTTCTTGACCACCCCGGGCAAACAAACGCCGGTGTTCGTGCGGTTCTCCACGGTCGCCGGTTCTCGCGGCTCGGCCGATACCGTTCGCGACGTCCGTGGGTTCGCGACGAAGTTCTACACCGACCAAGGCAACTACGACTTGGTGGGCAACAACTTTCCGGTCTTCTTCATCCAGGACGGCATCAAGTTCCCCGACTTCGTGCATGCGGTCAAACCCGAGCCACACAACGAGATCCCCCAGGCGCAATCTGCGCACGACACCCTGTGGGACTTTGTGTCGCTGCAGCCGGAGACGCTGCACGCGATCATGTGGTTGATGTCGGATCGGGCCTTGCCGCGCAGTTTCCGGATGATGCAAGGCTTCGGCGTGCACACCTTCCGGCTGGTGAACGCCCGCGGCGAGGGCACGTTCGTGAAGTTTCACTGGAAGCCGCGGCTGGGAGTGCACTCGCTGATCTGGGACGAATGCCAGAAAGTTGCCGGCAAGGATCCCGATTTCAACCGCCGCGACCTGTGGGATGCCATCGAGGCGGGCCAGTACCCCGAGTACGAACTCGGGGTGCAACTGGTACCCGAGCGTGACGAGTTCTCTTTCCAGTTCGACCTGCTCGACGCAACGAAAATCATTCCCGAAGAACAGGTTCCGGTACACCCAGTGGGCAAGATGGTGCTCAACCGCAACCCGGACAACTTCTTCGCCGAAACCGAGCAGGTGGCCTTCCACACCGCTAACGTGGTGCCCGGCATCGACTTCACCAATGATCCGCTACTGCAGTTCCGCAACTTCTCCTACTTGGACACCCAGCTGATTCGCCTGGGCGGACCCAATTTCGCCCAGTTGCCGGTCAACCGGCCGGTGGCCGACGTTCGGAACAACCAACACGACGGCTACAGTCAAATCGCCATTCCACGAGGCAAATCCAGCTACTTCAAGAACACGTTGGGTGCAGGCTGCCCAGCTCTTGCCGACGAAGACGTGTTCCGGCACTACACCGAAAAGGTGGACGGCCACAAGATCCGCCAACGGGCCAAGAGCTTCCAGGATCACTACAGCCAGGCCCGCATGTTCTGGAAGAGCATGTCGGCGGTGGAAGCCGAGCACATCGTCGCGGCGTTCGCCTTCGAGCTCGGCCACGTGGAGACTCGCGAAATCCGCTCGCGGGTGGTCGACCAGCTGAACCTGGTCGACCACGAGCTGGCTGCGCACGTCGCCGGCAAGCTTGGGCTGCCGGTGCCCGACGAGCAACCGGTCGACGACAAGATGCCTGCCTCTCCGGCGCTTTCCCAGCTGAACACCGCCACCGACAGCATCGAAAGCCGCAAGATCGCCGTATTGGCCGCCAACGGCGTCGACGTGCGCGGCACGGACCGGCTGCTGCGGGCGATGCGGGAACGCGGCGCCATAGCTGAGGTGCTTGCGCCGATCGGTGGCGGCACTTTGGCCGGCGGGTCGGGCGGCGAACTGGCCGTGGACCGGGCCATCAATACCATGGCGTCGGTGCTGTACGACGCGGTGATCGTGCCGTGCGGGCCGGAGTCGGTGGCGGCGTTGTCCGATGACGGATATGCGGTGAACTTCGTGACCGAGGCGTACAAGCACCTCAAGCCGGTGGGCGCGTTCGGTGCGGGAATCGAGCTACTGCGCAAAGCGGGGGTGGCTGAACAGCTCGCCGACGGACCAGACGTGGTGTCGTCGATGGGGGTCGTGTCGACCACGGCGGCCGAAGACAGCATGCCGGATGAGTTCTTCGACGCCTTTGCCTCTGTGCTGGCCAAGCATCGGGTGTGGGATCGCGACACCGCCATGGTTCCGGCGTAACCGCGATGAACCTCTCCGACATCGTCGCGGTGCCTCTGAAGTGGGGGTCCGCCCTGCGGCATCGTCGGGTGTTTCACCCGGTCGGAGTCCTGGCCGGCGGCTCACTGGAACGGCTGGCGTCGCCGGGCCAGGGGCTGCCGATCACCTCATGCGACGTCGTCGCCCGCGTCTCCAAGGGCGCCGGCACCCCAGGTGCGCTGCCCGACATCATCGGGCTGGCCTGGAAGATGCCGCCCACGGTGTTCCCGCCAAGCGGCTGGGACGTGCTGTTGGCTTCCGCGGGAGCCGGGCGGTTGACACGGATTGCGCTGCACCCGGTCACCTCGTGGTCGGCGTCGCTGTCGAGTCTGATGCCGTTGCGCTACGAGCAGCGGTACTGGTGGATTCGGGCGCAACTGACCACCGAGATCGGTGAGCCGGGTGTGTCGCTGGAAAGCATCAGGAAGCGCATCGACCAGGGCGGCATCGACTTCAATATCGAACAATCTTGTGGCACAGGGCGATTCGAGCCACTAGCGGTGCTGGCTTTGAGTCGGCTGCTGCCCGACGACGAGTCGCGCGACGTCGTGTTCGATCCCACGATCCACGCGCCGCCCGACGTCACGCTGGCGCCGGGCTGGCTGACCGGTATCCGCCGTCGCGCCTATGACCGCAGCCGCGAAGGCCGCGACGCCGGCGGCTGACAGCACTCAGGTAAACCGCACGCCCTGGGCAAGCGGTAACTGCGACGAGTAGTTGACGGTGTTGGTGGCCCGACGCATATAGGCCTTCCACGCATCGGAACCGGATTCGCGCCCGCCGCCGGTCTGCTTCTCGCCGCCGAACGCGCCGCCGATCTCCGCCCCGGAGGTGCCGATGTTGACGTTGGCGATGCCGCAGTCGGATTCGTCGATGAAACGCTCGGCCTCCCGGACATCCGTGGTGAAGATTGCTGAGGAAAGCCCTTGCGGGACCGCGTTATTCAGCGCTATTGCGTCGTCGAAATCGTCGTAGGTCAGCACGTAGAGAATCGGCGCGAACGTCTCGGTCGCCACGATCGCGGTTTGCGCCGGCATTCGCACCACTGCCGGCGCTACGTAGTACGCGCTCTGTGGTCCGACAGGGTGCCGTTCACCACCGACGACCTCGCCGCCGTCGGCGCGGGCCTGGTCCAGCGCTTTGACCATGTCGGCGTAGGCCTTCTCGTGGATCAGCGGGCCGACCAGCGTGCCGTCAGCCGACGGATCACCGATGCGCAGCTGCCGATAGGCGGCGAGGACACGCGTCACCATCTCATCGGCGATCGACCGGTGCACGATCAGGCGCCGCAGCGTGGTGCAGCGCTGGCCGGCGGTGCCGGCCGCGGCGAACACGATCGCGCGCACCGCCAGCTCCAGGTCGGCCGACGGTGTCACGATCGCGGCGTTGTTGCCGCCAAGCTCGAGCAGCGTGCGCCCGAAGCGTCGCGCCACCCGGGGACCGACCTGCTGGCCCATCCGCACCGAGCCGGTCGCCGATACCAGCGCGATTCGTTCGTCGTCCACCAGCTGCTCGCCGAGGCCGGCGCCGCCGACAAGCAGGCCGCTGACCGCGGGCGGCGCGCCCACATCTTTCGCCGCCCGGGCTATCAGCGCCTGGCAGGCGAGCGCGGTCACCGGTGTCAGCTCCGACGGCTTCCACACCACGGTGTCGCCGCACACCGACGCCACCGCGGTGTTCCACGCCCAGACCGCCACCGGGAAGTTGAAGGCGGTGATCACCCCGACCACACCGAGCGGGTGCCAGGTCTCCAGCAACCGATGTCCCGGCCGCTCGGAAGCGATTGTGCGGCCGTACAGTTGACGCGACAGGCCGACGGCGAACTGGCAGATGTCGATCATCTCCTGCACTTCGCCTGCCGCCTCGGAGCCGATCTTGCCGGCCTCCACGGTCACCAACGTGGCCAGGTCGGCCTTGTGCATGGTCAGTAGTTCACCGAGTCGGGCCACCAACGCGCCGCGTCCCGGCGCAGGTGTGGCTCGCCAGGTCGAAAATGCTTGTGCCCCAGCAGCGATTGTCTGGTCAACGCCGGCGGGTGTGCTCGGCGCGACGGTGAACAGCACATCGCCGGTGATCGGTGTGCGTGCCGGCAGGCCGGGCTGGCCCGGCTCAGCCAGGATCACCGTGGCGCCAATGGCCTCCAGCGCCTGGCGTACCCGGGTGTGTAATTCCTCTGCGGTGGGCACTCTCATGCGGCCGTCTCCTGGGCGGATGCTTCATACAGTGCATAGGGGTCATAGATGGCTCGGTCGATCGCGCCGGCCAGCCATCCCATGCCGTACCCGGAATCGTCGGCGACTTGGGCGGCCTGCGCGTCGGTGTCCAGGTTGGAGCGGAAGATACCGGCTGCTGATGCTGGCAAGAAGTCCTCGTAGACAACGGGTTTCGACGGATCACCGCCGCGGTAGTAGGCCAGCCCCTGAGCCGCCATCTCGGCGTCGGTCGACGGGAAATACCGGGCCCACACCTGCGCCGGATCGGGAGCGGCCATCGCCGCGTCATAGCGTTCGCGGCCCTTCGGCGTCAGCGCGACACCGCGGGCCTCCACCTCACCGAACCGCACCCGCAGTGTCCGCTCGATGACCGTCCCGTCGTCCAAACGGAACCGACGCGGTTCGGCGAGCGCCCGGAACGACGTCTGACGCAAGAGAACTGCCGGACCATCGGTGCGGGGCGGTCCATGGATGGCGTCGATCATGGTGATTCCGCGGGCGGTCATCCGCCGATACAGCTCGTCGATGTCGAGCACCCGCGGCGTCAGGTGGTTGAGGTGGGTCGAGTCGACCCCGGCGATATCGGCGGCCACCGCAGAGACCCGCGACAGCTCCTCATACCACCCACGATCGATCGGCTCCCTTGACAGGGCGAACGCCGCCACCGCCTGTCCCACGAACTGGTCCGCATCACCGGCGTCGCAGCCTCCGTCGGCCGCGACCACCCGGGCCCACGCAATCAACGCCGGGTCGAACAACTGGCGATGCGCCACGAAGGCCTCCACCCGGCGGCGCAGTTCGGCATCGAAGAACCGGCGATCCCGCGTCGCCAGCATGGATGTGAACACCCGAAACGGGTTGCGCGCCAGCTCGGCGTCGTCGACAGGGCGAAAAGCGGTGGCCACCACGGGGATCGGCGACGCGGCGGCACGCAAGTCGTAGTAGCCCACCGAGGCCATGCCGAAGGCCGCGAACAGGTCGGCGACCGCGGCCAGTTCGGCCGGGCTGCCGACCCGGATGGCACCGTGCCGCTCGGCGGTGACCCGCTGTAGCGAGCCGAGCCGTTCGGCGGCCGGATCGCGTGCCAGGTAGTCGCGGTTG
>NZ_CAXUCH010000025.1:23087-29730 GCF_964249325.1 uncultured Mycobacterium sp.
TCGCTCGCCTGCACCAGCGGGGTGTAAGCCGGAACTTCGGCGCCGTACATCGCCGACAGCGCGGCGGCGAAATTGGCGCGTAGCTTCCAGGTGGCAAGGTTTTTCGCGCGGCTCATCGGGCCCCGCTGCTGCGATACTCTCCGGCCATGGGTGAGACGCTCGACGACATCGACCGGACTCTGCTGCGTGAGCTCGTCGTCAACGGACGCGCGACGCTGTCGGAGCTGGCGGCCAGCGCGGGCCTGTCGGTGTCGGCCGTGCAGTCCCGTGTACGCCGGCTGGAGTCTCGCGGTGTGGTGCTGGGGTACTCGGCGCGGATCAACCCCGAGGCGGTGGGCAACATGCTGTCGGCGTTCGTGGCCATCACCCCTCTCGATCCCTCTCAACCCGATGATGCGCCCGCCCTGCTCGAGCACTTCCCGGAAATCGAGTCGTGCCAATCCGTGGCCGGCGAGGAGAGCTACATCCTGCTGGTGCGCGTCGAGTCCGCCCGAGCGCTCGAGGACCTGCTGCAACGGATTCGGACCACCGCCAACGTCCAGACCCGCAGCACGATCATTTTACGGACGTTTTACAGTGGGCGGGAGGTTGTACCGTAATTTTTACGGTTTCTGGCCAGCTATTATCCAGTTATGACTGTTCTGGCGCCCACCGATCAACAGCTGGAAGCCGGCCGCGTCCACGAGGTGCTGGCACGCAGCATCTTGGTTGACGGCTTCGACTTCGTGCTGGACCTGCGCCGCTCGGCCGGCTCGTATCTGGTCGACGCCCGCGACGGACGGCGCTATCTCGACATGTTCACCTTCGTCGCCTCCTCGGCGCTGGGCTTGAACCATCCGGCGCTGGCCGACGACGAGGCGTTCCGCGCCGAACTCACCGAGGCAGCGCTCAACAAGCCCAGCAATTCCGAGGTGTATTCGGTGCCGATGGCCCGCTTCGTCGAGACTTTCACCCGAGTCGTAGGTGACCCGGCGCTGCCGCATCTGTTTTTCATCGAGGGTGGTGGCTTGGCGGTCGAGAACGCACTCAAGGTGGCGTTCGACTGGAAGAGCCGGCACAACGAGGCCAACGGCATCGACCCTGCGCTCGGCACCCGGGTAATGCACCTGCGCGGGGCCTTTCACGGGCGCAGCGGTTACACGCTGTCGCTGACCAACACGCGTCCGGTCAACGTGGCGCGCTTCCCGACGTTCGACTGGCCGCGCATCGACGCGCCGTTCCTTCGCCCGGGCGCTGATATGGACGTGCTGGAAGCCGAATCGCTGCGGCAGGCCCGGGCGGCGTTCGAGGCCTACCCGAACGACATCGCATGCTTTGTCGCCGAACCCGTCCAGGGCGAAGGCGGCGACCGGCACTTTCGGCCGCAGTTTTTCACCGCCATGCGCGAGTTGTGCGACGAATACGACGCGCTGATGATCTTCGACGAGGTGCAGACCGGTTGTGGGTTGACTGGAACACCTTGGGCCTACCAGCAATTCGGCGTTGCGCCCGACGTGGTGGCGTTCGGCAAGAAGACGCAAGTCTGTGGGGTGATGGCCGGACGGCGGGTCGACGAGATCGCCGACAATGTGTTCAGCGTCCCTGGGCGGCTCAACTCGACGTGGGGCGGCAACCTCGTCGACATGGTGCGGGCGCGGCGCATTCTGGAGGTCATCGAGGCCGACGGCCTGTTTGCGCGCGCCGCCGAACACGGCCGTCATTTGCGTGTCCGGCTCGACGAGCTGGCCGCCGACTTTCCCGGCTTGGTGCTCGACGTCCGCGGCCGTGGCCTGATGTGCGCGTTCAGCTTGCCGACCACCACCGACCGCGACGAGGTGGTCCGCCGGTTGTGGCAGCGCGGGGTGATCGTTTTGCCCAGCGGTTCCGACAGCGTGCGTTTCCGCCCGGCGCTGACGGTGTCGCGCGCGGAAATCGACCAGGCGGTGGATGGAGTCCGCCGGGCGTTGAAGGACCTGACATGACCGCGGTCGGGACGGTTTACCTGCGCTAACTGGGGGGTATTCCATGTGCGCTCTAAGCAGTCAGGGCCAGGAGGCGTCAGCGAATGTAACTGATGCGCCGGATCAGACGATGAAGTAAGAGCAATCCACGCAGGACAGTGATCGACCATGCAAAACCCACGTCAGCATTCACCCGGTGACCGCCTCGGCCAAGAGGACAGTGAGGTCCAGGCGGCGGTGCGGTTTGCGGTTTTAGCCGCGGCGGCCGGCGTCGGTTTCCTTATCGTGGCCGCTTTGTGGGTCAGCACCTGTAACGGTCAGATGGCCTTGGACACCGTGGCGTGCGGGGCACCGCAGCGGGCCCTGCTGGCTTTCGGTGCGCCGGCGATCTTGCTGGCCGAAGGAGGCTGGGCGTTTCTGCGCACCTACCGGGTGTGGCGTGTCCGCGGGACGTGGTGGGCGTGGCAGGGCGCCGGCTGGTTCTTGCTGATGCTGATGTTGCTGACGCTCACCATGGGCGTTCCGCCGATCGCAGGCCCGGCTCTGGCCGGCTGACCGGTATCGACGACACCGTTAGGCAGTGCGCTGCCCCGGCCGATCCTCGACGCTCCACTCTTGGTCGATGAGGAGCACGCGGCGACGCTCCAACACCAGCCACAGTGCTCCGTTGACCGTTCCCAGCACAGCAACAAGCACCGTCGTGGCCAGCCACTCGTAATGCCGGTAGGCAGCGGCTGCCAGCGTGCTGACCACCCCCAGTACTGCGATCGTCAGCAGGATAAATCCGGGCCAGAAGAGGTTGTCCTTCATCGTGATACCAGCGTGGGGTTGCGTGGTCCGGAAATGATCAATCGGATCGCGATGGATGTCTCCCACCGGGCCTCCCTCCGTCGCCGGACGAGATAACGACCATTTTGCTCCTTATTGGTCACCGGCCGCACGTTGTGAGATCGGGCGCGTCACGCCGGCCTGGTCGCGGACGAGCACATCGGGCAGCAGAACCGCCCCGACCGTTGTCACGAGCCAGACCACGAGCGTTGCGGCAATCCAGGATGCGTTTCCGCGGATGCTGAGCCCGTCAGTAAATGCCGAGGCCAGAATCAGCGCGAGGAGGGTCAATGCCAGGCCGGTGCTGCCCAGCAGCAGAGAGGCATATGCACGCGGCAGCTTCAAAATCCACCATGAGAGCACGGCCTGCGCTACCGCGAAGATCACTACGGCGGCGACGAACCCCGACACTGACAGCGAAACCCGGGGAACAACCCACGCGGCGACCAGCAATCCAATCGCCCACGATGCCAGCAGCACAAGGGTCCGCAGCAGGATCTGCCTCAGCTCAGCGCTCATGACAATTAAGCGTAGGTGCCTGGGGCTCGCTTTTGCGGCTGCGTTGAACGATGAAAACAGCGCTGTCAGCCAACGGGCGGCCCGCTGTTGACCCGGCGGATGTTCCGGAGCACAAAAGGCCCAGCCGTTCGGCTGGGCCTTTTGCTTTCAGGCGGGTCTTATTGCTCGCGCCGTTGGGTGGCCTTTTGGCGTTGCTCTTTGGCCTTGGCTTCAGCGCGGGCCTTCTCGGCCTCCGCTTCCTTGCGGGCGGCGTCGCGGTGCGCCCTGGCCTTGTCCTGCTGCGCCTGGCCCTCCTGGGACAGGTTGTCGCGACCGGTCACCGTGCCTACGACTTCTTTGACGAGGCCTTTGACGCCCTCAACGATGCCGCGCACAGCTTCGCCGGGGCCACTCTTGTCACTCATATATCTTCCTTTCCGCGTTGGCGGTACGCCCTCGCCGCGTTGCGTGGGCGTACCGAGCTCGTTGCCCTTTTCTTGAGCGTTGCGCGGTTCTGCACGATGCGAAGTGGCAGGCAGTGGACGTGCTGGCGATGTTTCGGTCACCTGCGTCCGACACCGTTGCCTCCTTCGCAGCCGCTATCCCCGACCGTCAGCGAGGTTTCCCATCGCGGGACGCCCGCAAACACCGACTGGTTATTCCCGATACTCGTCGCGGTCATCCTCGACGACTTCCTGCAGCTGTTGCTGCCAATCCGGGGCATTGGCCTCCATCGGGGCCTCTGGATGCTCCACGGCGGGCGGCTCCGGGGCGGTTTTTGGTGCTGCTCGACGGCGTCGGCGGACGTCTCGTCGGTGGGCTCGCGCATCTGCGTGTCCTACCCCTGGCCGCGCTAGCCGAAGCTGCGGCCAGATCACTGGTTACAAACGACGGTGAGCGGGTATGGAATCTGCACGATGACGAATTCGCAGGCGGTGGGCTATGTCGTGGTGCCGTGGTCAGCCCAGCATCGGGGACAGAATCACAAAGGCGATGACATAAACCCCTACCGCAACCAAGATCAACACGACCAGCGTGATCACTGCGATCAGCGCGACGCGCCCAAGGTTGCGCGTCCGGGCCGGGTCGGTTGTGTCGGCCTCATCCATGCGCACCGCATACCCGGAGGTGGTCATGACTAACCGGCTCCGCCTCGGAGATAATCTCGGTCACACAATGCCGGGAGACCACATGGCCGATGCAGAAGCGCGCGGTGAGAAGCAGCAACGAGGCGACCGCGCGGTCGAACTCCGGGTCGCCGCGCGGCTAGAGAATCTGGCAGTGCTGCGCACACTGGTCGGGGCGGTCGGCACCTTCGAAGACCTCGATTTCGACGCGGTCGCCGACTTGCGGCTCGCGGTCGACGAGGTCTGTACCCGGTTGATTCGTTCAGCCACACCGGACGCAACGTTGGTGCTGGTGGTCGACCCGCGAGCCGACGAGCTCGTGGTGGAGGCGTCGACCACCTGCCAAACCTACGACGTGGTGACTCCGGGTAGCTTCAGCTGGCATGTGCTGACTTCGCTGACCGACGGCGTTCAGACCTTCCGCGACGGCAGTCAGCTGGAAGGCGGCGGTGTCTTCGGGATCACCCTGACCACACGACGGGCGGGCTCCACCAGGTGACAGCGCGAGCTGTCGGCGGTTCTGGTTCACGACAGAATGAATATGCCGACGTTCCCGACTTGTTCCGTGAGCTGGCCAGCCTCCAGCCGAACTCACCGGAATTCCAGCGGCAGCGCGACAAGATCGTCGAACGCTGTCTGCCCCTGGCCGATCACATCGCCCGCCGATTCGAGGGCCGCGGCGAACCGCGCGACGACTTAGTCCAGGTAGCGCGGGTCGGGCTGGTCAACGCGGTGGTCCGCTTCGATGTCGAGGCCGGATCAGACTTCGTCTCATTCGCGGTGCCCACCATCATGGGGGAGGTCCGGCGACACTTTCGCGACAACAGCTGGTCGGTGAAGGTGCCGCGGCGTCTTAAAGAACTGCACTTACGGCTCGGCACTGCTACCGCCGACTTGTCGCAACGGCTGGGCCGAGCGCCCACGGCCACTGAGCTCGCGGACGAACTCGACATGGACCGCACCGAGATCGTCGAAGGACTTGTTGCGGGCAGCTCCTACAACACGTTGTCGATCGACAGCGGTGGCAGCGGCAGCGCGGACGACGATGCCCGCGCCATCGCTGACACCCTCGGCGACGTGGACACTGGCCTGGAGCGGATCGAAAACCGCGAGGCGTTGCGTCCTCTGCTAGATGCGCTGCCCGAGCGGGAGCGGACGGTGTTGGTGCTCAGGTTCTTCGAGTCGATGACGCAGACGCAAATCGCCGAGCGGGTCGGCATCTCGCAGATGCACGTGTCCCGCCTGCTGGCTAAATCGCTAGCGCGCCTGCGGGACCAATTGGAGTAGGCGGCGCGGTTCGTCCTGGGCGGCCATCGCCGCATCGGCGGACTCCGCGATTGGCAGCGCGTGCTCAGGATCGCAGATGCGCAAAAGGCGACTAACCGCGCGACTGGGCACTACCGCCCAGCGGACGTCGGCTCCGGCGCAGCGCACATTGATCGTGTGCAGGGTCGAAAACGCTGCTGTCCCAAAGAATTCCACGCCGCTGAGGTCCAAGACCAGCAGCTTGGAGGAGGCGGCACAGCGCTGCACGTAATCGGCGAGCTGACCGGCATTGGCGGCATCGAGTTCGCCCTGCGCGGCGACCACGGCGACCGACGGCCCCCAGTGGACGGTAAAACGTGCGGTGCGGTTTTCCCAGGGTTGAGACGGAAATGCGGCGTCTGCGCCGGCGGTCGCGTCCGCAGACCCTGCGGTTTTCACGACAGACATTGGTGACTCCATCAGTCGACGAAAATTCGTGCTGTTGGATCACGTCAATCAGAGGATTGCCCTTCACGGCAAGGAGTTCGCCTCCCTGCACGTCATTGACGCTGTCCGGGCGGCTGTGAACTCAACCTGCCAAAAACCTTACTAGGGCCGAGATGGGCCGACAACGGTTTGGCTGCGATTGACCCGACTACCAGAAACGATGACGTTCGCGAATCGCCGCACCGCGTCGGTGGCGGCCACTGCGGCTGCGGTATGGCCGTCGCGCGCTCGGGTATCGACGCCACCCGTCGCCGGGTTCAGCGTCACCTCGCCCAGTGACTCTCCCGTCGTGGCCTCGCAGATCGCCCAGGTGTACCGCGTGTCCGACGACCAGGCGTCGAGATGCAGCGCTCGCAGATACCACGGCCCGGCGTTGATCTCGATAGCTTCCAAGTCCGGCTCCTCCTCATCGCGCTGCGCGCTCTGCATCGGTCGCCGGACGCGCTTCCAAGTCCGGCTCCTCCTCATCGCGCTGCGCGCTCTGCATCGGTCGCCGGA
>NZ_CAXUCH010000025.1:29830-31441 GCF_964249325.1 uncultured Mycobacterium sp.
CGCGCTTCCAAGTCCGGCTACTTGATCTCGGCGAGGACCGTGCCCTGAGTGATGGCTGCCCCGGCCTCAACCGCCAGACCGGTGATGGTGCCGTCTTTGTGGGCGGTGACCGGGTTTTCCATCTTCATCGCCTCCAAGACAACGACCAGGTCGCCGGCGCTGACCTCTTGGCCTTCTTCGACGGCGACTTTGACCACAGTGCCCTGCATGGGGGCGGTCACCGCGTCACCGGAGGCCGCGGCGCCGGCCAGCGCGCCGCGCTTGCGCGGCTTGGGTTTGCGCCTGATGACGCCGGTCTCGGACCCGCCACCGTTGGACAGGGCAAGGTCAGCGGGCAGGGACACCTCCAGCCGGCGACCACCCACCTCGACGACCACCTTCTGCCGCGGGCGGGCATCCTCCTCGTCGAGGGGTTGGCCGCCGGTGAACGGCTCGATGGTGTTGTTCCATTCGGTTTCTATCCAGCGGGTGTGCACCGAAAAGCCGTTCTCGTCGCCGATGAACGCTGGGTCGCGCACGATCGCCCGGTGGAACGGGATCACCGTGGCCAGGCCCTCGACTTCGAACTCGTCGAGCGCGCGGCGGGCACGGGCCAGCGCCTCCTCGCGGTTGGCGCCGTACACGATCAGCTTGGCCAGCATCGAGTCGAACTGCCCGCCGATCACCGAGCCGCTCTCGACACCGGAGTCCACTCGCACCCCCGGCCCGGACGGCGGGTGGAACTTCGTCACCGGTCCCGGTGCGGGCAGGAAGTTGCGACCGGCGTCCTCGCCGTTGATGCGGAACTCGAACGCGTGTCCGCGCGGCGTCGGATCCTCGATGATATCCAGCTTCTCGCCGTTGGCGATCCTGAACTGCTGCAACACCAGGTCAATGCCCGCGGTTTCCTCGGTGACCGGGTGTTCCACCTGCAGCCGGGTGTTGACTTCCAGGAACGAGATCAGCCCGTCGTGACCGACCAGGAACTCCACGGTCCCGGCGCCGTAGTAGTGGGCCTCCCGGCAGATCCGCTTGGCCGCCTCGTAAATTTCCTTGCGCTGCGCGTCGGTCAAAAACGGCGCCGGCGCCTCCTCGACCAGCTTCTGGTAGCGGCGCTGCAGCGAGCAGTCGCGAAGGCCGGCCACCACCACATTCCCATGCTGGTCGGCGATCACCTGCGCCTCGACGTGGCGCGGCTTGTCCAGGTAGCGCTCGACAAAGCACTCGCCGCGGCCGAACGCTGCGACGGCTTCGCGCACCGCCGACTCGTACAGGTGTGGGATCTCCTCAATCGTGCGGGCCACCTTCAGGCCCTTACCGCCGCCGCCGAAAGCGGCCTTGATCGCGATCGGCACCCCGTACTCCTCGGCGAACGCGACCACCTCGTCGGCGTCTTTGACGGGGTCGGGGGTGCCGGGCACCAACGGAGCCTGGGCGCGGGCGGCGATATGCCGGGCGGTGACCTTGTCGCCGAGGTCACGGATCGACTGCGGGCTGGGCCCGATCCAGATCAGGCCCGCGTCGATGACTGCCTGCGCGAAGTCGGCGTTCTCGCTGAGGAACCCGTAGCCGGGGTGGATCGCGTTGGCGCCGGACTTCTGGGCGGCGTCGAGCAGCTTGCCGAAGTCGAGG
>NZ_CAXUCH010000026.1:0-30866 GCF_964249325.1 uncultured Mycobacterium sp.
AGGCGCCGGGGACGGTGAGGCCGGCTCCGGCGTTGATCTGTTGTAGGTGCCAGCTGGTGCCGTCGTAGCAGACGTCTTGGATTCCGCCGCCGGCGTCGAGGTAGGCGAAGTGGTGCTGGTTGTGATAGCTCGAGACGAATAGTCCGCCGACGGCGGGTGCGGTGGCTTTCACGGGTTGACCGTTGTCGCCCCGGGTGTGGTGGGCGGCGATGAAGGTGTCCGGGGATGCGGTGGCGCCCTTGGCGTCTGCGTCGTTGATCTGGCGCAGATGCCAGCTGCTGCCATCCCAGCAGGCGTCTTGCAGATTGCCGTTGCGATCGCGGTAGGTGAAATGCTGCCGATCGTCATGGACCGAAACAAAGAGGCTTCCCGCGGCAGGGACCGGTCCCGTAGTCGGTATGACGTACTCCCCGCTGATCGCAGGGCCGCCAGCAGAGAGCTGCTGCAGGTTCCAGAGGCCCCCGTCCCACCAGGCATCCTGCAGTTCGGCACAGGCGTCGCGGTAGGTGAAATGCTGCTGGTTGCCGTAGACCGAAACAAACAAGCTGCCGCCGACCGCAAAGGGGACGAGCGCCGCGGCGATGCCGCTCCCTACGTCCCCACGGAGCTGCTGCTCGGCCGACCATGAGCCGTCGGGGTCGCGCCAGCGCGAGCACGCCCCGCCCGGGCCTCGATAGAACAGCTGCAAGACATCGGAGGAGGGGACCACGACGGTCGCGATGCCGCCATTCTCGGTCACCTGCCCACCGATACGCTGCTCCGCCGACCATGAGCCGTCGGGGTTGCGCCAACGCGACCACACGGCGTGGTCGCTGCCGACGTAGAAGAGCCGCAGGACGTCGGTACCCGGAACCCTGGCGGCCGCGATGTCACTGATTGCATCCCCGCCGAGGTTCTGCTCTTTCGACCATCGGACGGTCGGGTCGCCCCAGATGGTGCTCACAGTGTTGTCGCTCGCCCGATAGAACAGCTGGACCAGCTGGGTGTCCGGTACCACGCTGGCTGTTATCTCACCGGAAACCGTTCCGCCGAGGTGCTGCTCTTCCGACCAGGACCCGTTCGGGTAGCGCCAGCGCGACGACACGCCGCCGTCGCTCCCACGATAGAACAGCTGCAAAACCTTGGTGCCCGGAATCGCCAGGGCGGCAATCTGTTTGCTGCTCACCCGCCCGCCGAGGTTCTGCTCTGCCGACCACGATCCGATAGGGCTGCGGCGGCGGGTGTTGACACCACCATCGGGCCCTGAATAGAAGAGCTGCAGAACCTCAGTGCCCGGAATCACGCTCGCTGTTATCGCACTTTCAGCGGCTCCACCGAGGCGCTCCTCTTCCGACCAGAACCCGTCACCGTTGCGCGAGCGCGAATACACACTGTTGTCCATCCCGAAATAGAACAAGTGCAGAACCCCCGTGCCCGGGGCCGTGATGGCGGCGATCGGAGCGATCGGGGCTTCACCGAGGTGCTGCTCTGCCGACCACGACCCGTTCGGGTTGCGCCAGCGGGTGTTGACGCCACCGGCCCCGACATAGAACAGCTGGACCATCTCGGCCGTCATCGCTCGACAACCCTTCCGCCCTCGTCGTTCGTGCTGCGTGCGAATGATTGTGAGCGATCGGCGCGCGAGCCATTCCAGAGTTAGCCGGATTGAATTGAAATTCGCAGCCCGTCGGATGACCACATGTGGTACGCAAACCTTGGTTAGGCACGAACTGGAAGGTGTGAGGTGGGCAGTCCCTTTTCCCGCCTGGCCGGCCTCGTTGAGGGCGGCTCGATCAAAATCATCGAGCTGCAAGCGGTACCGCGATCCATGTCGACCGCGCTGGGAAGGTGTCTGAACGAATCCGCCAGCACCAGCGTGTTCATCGACGAGCCGTTCAACATGCGCATCGGCGACGTGAATATCGCTGCCGGGCACATCCTCGGTGCGGTCGAATCAGTTCTGTCCTCGGCGCACGAACCGGTGATTGTGATTTCGAAAAGCATGGCGCCATATCTCTCGACGTCTGCATTTAGAGCCTGGACCGACGTCTGCAGCGCTGTGGTTTGGTGCATCCGGCATCCACGAGCGCAGATATCGTCTCTCGTGACGAGGCTCGCCAACGACATATTGTGCGGTGTTGGGTCCGATCGGCTCAAGCAAAGCGATCTGCTACCACCTCCTCTGTCGAGATCGCCGGCATGGCCAGGTGCATTGGAGATAGTGACCGAATTCCTGCAGAACAGTCGGTGGTCGACAAACTTCTCGGCGACAGGCTGGCGCGCGATCGGTGGGCACTTCACCGACTACGCCGGCCGCCGCCCCAGCTTTGTGGCCGATGGATCGCTGTTCAGCCGTGTTCCCGATCGATTCCTGCGGTATCTGTGCAGCGGTTTGGGCATCCAATTTTGTGAGCGCATGATCGACGGTTGGCGAGAGCCGTTTTTCAATGCCAACAGGCTCGACAACCACCCGAATCTCGCTGATTCAGCCAACGCCTGGGTCAAACACGCCGCGATCAGTCGCGGTATCGAGGCGACCGATCGCGATCCGTTGGAAGTGTGCATTCTGCCCACTGCTCTTCGGGACCATGTATTGGAGGTGGCTTTGCCCACTTACGAGATGTTGATGCGTGCCTTTTATTCGCAACCGATCGTCTACGGCGTCGACCCCCAACAGTTCCGATGACCACACGGCCGGTGCGCTACGACTGGTCGGGGATAGTCGATTGGTGAGCGCGGCAGGCGATCTCGCTCCGGTGTGGCGGGCCAACCTGTCCCAGATTGGCACCTTCGATCCCTTTGCAGCGGATGTATTCCTCGACGTGCCAGACCAATTCGCCCGCCGCGGCAAAGGTCGGCACTCCGAGTAAGCACGGTTACTGGACCGACGCGATATGCTCGTCGTCGGTGTGTAGTGGACGAACTTCCTTACGCGACCCTTTCACATGCGGATCTCCGAGGACCAAGTGCGGCATGTTGTCGCCGCGGTGCCCAACCTGACCGACACCCAAACAACGCACGCAGCTGTCGCAGTGGGCGATGTTGTCCGCGGGGCTGGTCGCCGGCAACGACGTGCGGAACATGACTCCGCAAACCCGTGACATCTTGACCAACCGCGACGTGATCGCGTCGACCAGGATCCCGTAATGTGTGCGAGAGACTTAAACCCGGGTCATCGCATAGTAGGCGCCGCGCCGGGCCATCAGCTCGGCGTGGCTGCCCTGCTCGACGATTCGCCCTGCTTGCATCACCAGAATTACGTCAGCATCGCGGATGGTCGAAAGCCGATGCGCGATAATGAAACTCGTCCGGTCGCGGCGCAATTCGCGCATAGCATGCTGAATCAGCACCTCAGTGCGGCTGTCCACCGAGCTGGTGGCTTCGTCGAGGATCAGCAGTTGCGGGCGAGCGAGAAACGCGCGCGCAATGGTGATCAACTGCTTCTCGCCGGCGCTGATGCTGCCGCCGTCGTCGCTGACCCAGGTGTCATAGCCGTCGGGCAGGGTGTGCACGAACCGGTCAACGTAGGCGCTCTTCGCCGCTGCGACGATCTCGTCACCAGTGGCTCCCGGGCGGCCGTAAGCGATGTTGTCCGCGATAGTTCCGCCGAATAGCCAGGTGTCCTGCAACACCATCCCGATACGGGATCGCAGCCCGCGCCGGCTCACCGTCGCGATGTCCACTCCGTCGATCAGGATTCGTCCGGAGTCGACCTCATAGAACCGCATCAGCAGATTCACCAGTGTCGTCTTGCCTGCGCCCGTCGGTCCCACGATCGCCACCGTGCTGCCCGGTTCGACCACCAGCGACAAATCCTCCATAACGGGGACGCCGGGGCGGTAGCCGAAGCTCACGTGGCAGAACTCGACTCGCCCACTTCTGCTCTCGCCATTGGGCGATGGCAGCGCAATCGGCGGGTCAGGGGTCTGCTCCGGTGCGTCCAGAAGGTCGAAAACCCGTTCAGCGCTCGCCATCCCGGACTGAAGCGTGTTGTACATCGCCGACACCTCGGTGAGCGGTTGGTTGAACTGGCGAACGTACTGCAGGAAGGCCTGGAAGCTGCCCAAGGTGATCTGGCCGGTGGCCACCTGAAGCCCGCCGACCACCGCGACGGCCACATAGCTTAGGTTGCTGACGAACATCGTGGCCGGCGGCACCAGACCGGAGAGGAACTGGGCGCCGAAGCTCGCGCGGTATACATCGGCGTTGAAGTCGCGGAACTGCTGCTCCGCCCGCGTCCGGTGCCCGAATGTCTTGACTAGCGAGAAGCCGCTGTAGATCTCCTCGATATGGGCGTTGAGCCGACCGGCATCGGCCCACTGTGCGGCGAATAGTCGCTGCGAGCGTCGTGCGATGGTTCGGGTCACCAACAACGACAGCGGCACGGTCAACACCGTGATCACCGCCAACAGTGGCGACATGGTGAGCATCATCGCCAGAACCGCCACCACGGTCAGCACCGCGGTGAGCAGCTGGCTGATCGTCATCGACAGCGACGTCTGAACGTTGTCGATGTCATTGCTCACTCGGCTGAGCAGTTCGCCGCGCTGGCGGGAATCGAAGTACGCCAAGGGCATCCGATGCACCTTGTCCTCGACGTCGGAACGGAGCGCCATCATGGTGCGCTGCACCGTGATGTTCATCAGCATGGCCTGTGCCCAAAGCAGGAGGGCGCCAAGCACGTATAGGCCCAGCGCTAGCAGCAGTGTCCGGCCGAGCGCTGCGAAATCCACGCCGACGCCCGGCCTGACGTTCGTGCCGGACAGCAGCTCAGCGAACATGGTGTCGCCGCGGGCACGGGCGGCGGCGATCGCCTGCTCCTTGGTGATCCCGGCCGGCAGGTGCCGCCCGATCACCCCGTTGAACACCAGATCGGTGGCATGCCCGAGTATTCGGGGGCCGATCACCGAAAGTGCAACACCGGTGGCAGCGAGGGTGATCACCGCCGCGGTCAGCCACCGCTGGGGAGTGAGCCGTTTGATCAGCCGGGTGGCCGTGCGGCGGAAGTCCCGTGACCGCTCCGTGGGGGCCTGCACCTCGGGAGCCATCGGCTGCAGCGCGCGCGTCACCGCGATCTCCCGGCGGGGGCCACGGCCTGCGAGTCGACGAACTCGGCGTAGGTCGAGCAGCTGACGAGCAGCGATTCATGGGTACCCGAACCCACGACGTGGCCGTCTTCGACGACTATCACCTGGTCGGCTTCGGCGGTCGTCGAGATGCGTTGCGAGACAATCAGGACCGTCGCCTCGGCGGACACCTCACGCAAGGCGGCGCGCACCCGCGCTTCGGTGTGCACGTCCAGCGCCGAAAACGCATCGTCGAACAGGTACACCTTGGGTCGCCGGATCACAGCGCGCGCGATCGCCAGACGCTGCCGCTGTCCGCCCGAGAAGTTGATCCCGCCCTGCGAAACCGGCATGTCGAGGCGATCGTGATGTGCGCTGACGAACCCGTCGGCCGACGCCACGCGCAGCGCCTCCCACATCTCGGCGTCTGTGACTACCTGCTTTGGTGCCCCGCCGTATCGCAGGTTTTCGGCAATGGTGCCCGAAAACAGATACCCGTGCTGCGGAACCAGTCCGATCGCCGACCACAGCTGCTCGAGGTCATAATCACGCACGTCGACGCCGTCGATGCTCACCGAGCCGTCGGTGACGTCGCAGAGCCGGCAGATCAAAGACACCAACGTCGACTTCCCCGAGCCCGTCGAGCCGACGATGGCGGTTGTGGTGCCGGGCCGCGCAGTCAGCGAAACGCCTTGCAGAACAGCGCGATCCGCGCCCGGATAGCGAAACGTCGCCCCTTGGAGGCGGACCATGCCGCTGACGGCCCGCGGGCGCACCGGGCTTCGCGGACTGGCGATCGCGGCGTCGGTTGACAGCACCTCACCAATCCGCTCGGCACAAACCGACGCCCGCGGCAGCATCATCAGGATGAACGTCGCCCGAAGCACCGCGCTCAGTATCTGCAAGAAGTAGGACAGGAACGCGATCAGCGACCCCACCTGCATCCGGCCCGCGTCGATTCGCAGCCCGCCGAACCAGATAACCGCGACGCCGGACAGGTTGATCACAAACGTGGTGACCGGCAGCATCAACGCCTGCCAGAGTCCGGCCGTGAACGCGGTCTGCGACAGCGCACGGTTGGTTTTCGCGAAGCGCCGACGCTCGAACGGCTCCCGCGTGAACGCACGGATTACCCTGATGCCCGACAGCTGTTCGCGCATCACCCGGTTGATGCCGTCGATCAGCAGCTGCATGCGCCGGGAGAGCGGCAAGAGGTGCGACACGATCCAGTAGTTGGCCAGCGCCAGCGCCGGGACGCTGACCAGCAGCAGCCACGACAGCCCGGCGTCCTGGCGTAGCGCCATGAAGATCCCGCCGATGCAGATAATCGGTGCGGTGATCAGCACCGTTAAGGCCATTTGCACCAGCGCCTGGATTTGCTGGACGTCGTTGGTGGTGCGGGTCAACAACGACGGCGCACCGAAGCGCGCGATATCCGGCGCCGAAAGACCGGTCACATGGTGAAAGATCGCCGAGCGCACGTCGTGGCCGAAGCCCATTCCGGTGCGCGACCCGAAATACACCGCACCGACCGAGCACAGCACCTGCATCCCGCAGACCGCCAGCATCACCGCGCCGAGATACACGATCATCGACGTGTCGCCCTTGGCCACCCCGTCGTCGATGATCGCCGCGTCGATCGCCGGCATGTACAGCCACGCCAGACCGCTGATCAACTGCAGCGCAACGACGACGGCGATCAGCCGTCGGTACGGCCGCACGTACTGCCGCAGCAGCCTGGCCAGCATCTGCATACTTTCCCACCTTCCCGACGGCTGTGCGGCCGGATCGTGGCGAGTCAGACCATGTCGGCGTCGACGTCGATAGTCGCGCCAGGCCGGTGTTCCTGCCGTGCTTGTCCGCAATGTGTCTGATCGCCCGCCTATCGACTGTTCTCGAATGCGAACAGACAGCCCATGTGGCACTCGAGGCTGCGACGGCGGCGGCCATGACGCTGGCGGGCTTTCCGCCCCAGCCTGGCCCATGCATCGACCGCCACCACCCACACGGCGTCGGCCGGTTCCGCTACCCCGACAACGGTCGGCCCGCGCTGTTCCACATACGCACCGGCGGGGTCGCTGGCCGGCAACGCCGCGGCGAACATTAGATCGGCGAGGACAAACCACGATCACCCGATCGGCAACCGGTGTCCGGACAGTTCGCCGCCGACGGGTCGGCCACCCGGACCGTCGCGATCACCGTGGCGCAGTCAGTGCTCGCTCAAGACCACCCAGTCAGTCCCACTATCGCGTTCGGCGACAACACTCGAACGTCGGCCATTCTCGTCAGGGTCGGCCAGCCGGCCGGACCCGTAGTGAGTACAACGTTGGCGCGGTGGATGAAAGCAATCTCGGCGGCGATTGACGCAACCGGCGGCAGCTGCTCGCGAGGTTGTTTGGTTTACAGCGCCATCGCGGGGCCGCCGGCGAGTGCGTCCCCATGAACCACGCGCGCAGGGTCGGGTCGATGGGCCACCAGCACCACCTTGCCGTCACCGGACGATCGGGTGTAGCTCTCGCCGTCCAGATAGTCGGCCAGCAGCTGCACGTCGGTGAGCCCGGCCATCCGGGCCCAATTCGCGATGCGGAAAGGGTCGGTGTGGAAGAAGTTCCGAACGTCCAGTACGTGCCGTCCCGACGAGGCGTCGACACCCGACAAAGCGTAGAGATCGCTGTCTTCCTGGCCGCGCCGCGGCAACCACGACGACCATGCGTGGTCATTGTCCGGCAGGATATCCGGCAGTCGTGTGCGGTCGCGCAGCTCGGCGATCAAGGCCCCGCCGGGCCGGAGGTGATCTTTGGCCAGGCGCAGCACACGCACTATGTCTTGCGGTTCTTCGATGTAGTGGAGGGCACCGTTCATGCACACCAACGCATCGAATTGCTCGTCGAGCCGCAACCGGCGGATGTCGCTCTGCAGGAATCGGCCTTCCGGCACCTTGCGCCGGGCCACCGCGAGCAGTGCCTCGCTACTGTCGACACCGGTGACCCGCACATCGCGATCAGCCAGCAACCGCGCCAACGATCCAGTACCCGCGCACAGATCCAGCACCGAAGGACGGTCGATTCCGGCAAGCTGATCGAGCACGAAAGCGGCTTGCCGTTTGGTCGCCTCGTCACGTTCGTAAATACCGTCGTAGATATCGGCATCGGTGAGATGGGCATCGCCATTGGACGGCTGCGGTGCCGACACCGGAAGGGTGGAACGCAACAGCTCGTCGCTGCCGGCCTCGCGGGCCATGTTGCGGCCCATCCACGAGAACATGTCCGACATCGACAGCAACATGTCGCGCACGCCGTCCTGGAACGTCATCACATCGACATCTGACTTCACGTAGAGGCTGGCGACCTGCAAGAGCTGATCGGTGTGTTCCGGATCCAGGACGCAGTGAATCGGGAAGTACTCGATGGTGTGGTCATCGATGCCCGGGAAGATCTTGCGCAGCCCTTCAATGTATTTGGTGAACACCCCCGGCAGCACGCATTCGATCGCCACGAACCGGCCCAGCGACCAAATGATCGGTTCGTTATCTTGGATCTCGAACCGCTTGAACCGCAACTCCGGCACCCGGAATGCGCCGTCGTCTTCGTGCACGTCGACCCGTGAACAGCCGATCCCCCGCATGAACCGCATAAAGAGGGCCACGTGAGCGCCGTCGGGGTTGAGTTCCCCGTGCTCGGAGTAGACGTTGTTCAGCAGCAGAATGCGAGCGCGATAGTCGTCGACTCGCGCGGTGACTTTCAAGAAGGCCTGGTTGAAGCGGTTGCTTCCGGGAAGCATTTTTATTGCCCACCAGCGGATCGCCTCCTGGTCGAAACCGCCCTCCGAGAAGCGTTTCAAGAATGGATGTTTTTCCAGCGGCCATTCGGCAATGGCGTCCTCCAACGCCTGCATGAGCTGACCCTTAACATCCACGGCTGACGTGGTCATGGGTGCCTCCAACTGTTTGTAGTTGCTAAAGTGCTGGGTCGCGCTATCGCGGCTTGCCGGGATGCTACGTCCGGTAAGGATCTGCGATGTTGTAAACGGCAAAACATAGGTAGTGGAAACCGATTAAGTCGATTGCTTAGGTAGTTGCCGCGTTAGCCCCTCGCGCACCAAACATATCGCTGGGCGCAAGCGATTTTTTCATGTGGGTTAATAACTGGCCCTAAATGGTGTGTTGCACGCTCGCGGAATAACGAAGCGTGCGACTGGATCAAGATCGGAATGTTCGAAAGAGAGGAAATCTGTGGCCACCCACGCGAAGGCCTGCGCGCGCCTGCACCCTGCACCTAGAAACGCGAATAGTGCTGACTGTCAACAGTTACGGCTGGCTGGCGACTGCGGTCAGCTCACCGGCTTTCGACATCGTCGGCAGAATCGGTTCTCCGACTGGTGGCAGCCTCACATGACCCGCAGCAGTTGCCCACCTTGCTGCATTGCGTGTTCAGGGTGTCACCGTCGCCCCACTGCCTGCTTTCACCGGGCGTCGGTCGGGGCGGAACCGCCGGCAGGCGTGGGCTGCCCGGGAGGCGCGGGAGGTGGTTGCGGGAGCGGACGGCTCGCCATTGCCGCCGGTCTGCCGAGGAGGCTGACCGGGCATCCACCCCTGCACCAAGCTCCACCCGGCCTCTCTGTTGTCGGACCTGGCGGCTGGCGCGCCCGTCAGCGCGACGGGCGGCTAAAGCCGCGATGCAAAATCGCAAAGACTATTTATCGCCAACCGCAAGCGGGTGGGGTTCGCTAAACCTGGGCCATGGCGTAGTACGCGCCGCGCCTGGCCAGCAGCTCGGCATGGTTACCGTGTTCGACGATTCGGCCGGCTTGCATCACCAGGATGTGGTCGGCGTCCCGAATGGTGGAAAGGCGATGGGCGACAATGAAGCTCGTCCGTCCGCGACGAAGCTCGCGCATCGCATGCTGGACGAGCAATTCGGTGCGGGTGTCGACCGAACTGGTGGCCTCGTCGAGGATCAATAGTTGAGGACGGGCCAACAAAGCCCGGGCGATGGTGATCAGCTGCTTTTCGCCCGCGCTGATGTTGCCGCCGTCGTGGCCGATCCGCGTTCGGTATTCGTCCGGCAGCGTGTGGACGAAGTTGTCGACGTGGGCTACCCGCGCCGCCTCGACGATCTCTTCCTCAGTGGCCCCGGGCCGCCCGTAGGCGATGTTTTCCGCGATTGTCCCGTCGAACAGCCAGGTGTCCTGGAGCACCATGCCGATGCGCGATCGCAGCGAATGGCGGCTGACGTTGGCAATGTCGACGCCGTCGATCAAGATCCGGCCGGAGTCGACCTCGTAAAACCGCATCAGCAGGTTCACCAATGTGGTTTTGCCGGCTCCCGTCGGTCCGACAATTGCCACCGCGCTGCCGGGTTCGACCACCAGCGACATGTCGTCGATCACCGGGGTGCCTGGCCGGTAAGCGAAGTTCACGTGGTCGAACTCGACGCGTCCGACCGGCCGCTGGCCGTTGACGGGCAGCGGTTCCACGTGTTCGTCGGGGGACTCCTCGGGTTCGTCGAGCAGCTCGAAAACCCGCTCGGCGCTAGCGATGCCGGACTGCATCACGTTATACATTGCCGCCAACTGGGAGAGCGGCCAGTTGAACTGGCGCACGTACTGGATGAACGCCTGGATGCTGCCCACTGTGATCTGGCCCGTCGCCACCTGCAGGCCACCGACCACCGCCACCGCGACATAACCGAGGTTGCCGATGAACATCGTGGCCGGCGACAGCAGACCGGAGACAAACTGAGCACCGAAACTGGCTTCGTACACGTCGTCGTTGAGCGCACGAAACTGCGCTTGAGCCTGCTCGCGATGGCCAAACGTCTTGACCACGGTGAAGCCGCTGTAGGTTTCCTCGATGTGTGCGTTGAGCCGCCCTGTGCGGGCCCATTGAGCGACGAACAGTCGCTGCGAGCGGAGCGCGACGGCCCGTGTGACCAACAGCGACAGCGGCACGGTCAGCAACGTGATCGCCGTCAGCAGCGGCGAGATGCTCAGCATCATCACCAGGACCGTGGTTACCGTCAGAATTGCGGTCAGCAGCTGGGTGATTGTCATCGAGATCGAGGTTTGGACGTTGTCGATGTCGTTGGTGACGCGGCTGAGCAGTTCACCGCGTTGCCGTCCGTCAAAGTAGGCCAACGGCAGTCGGTGCACCTTGTCTTCCACATCGGAGCGCAGCGCCATCATTGTCCGCTGGACGGTGACGTTGAGCAGCCTTGCCTGCAACCAAATCATCAGCGCTGCAGCCAGATAGAGAGCAAGCGCTAACCCGAGCGTGTAGGCAACCGCACCGAAGTCCACGCCGTGGCCCGGTACCACATTCATTCCCGACAGCAGGTCGGCGAAGGCGCCCTCGCCGCGCGCCCGGGCGGCTGCGACGGCCTGTTCCCTGGTCATCCCGGCCGGGAGTTTTCGCCCGATCACACCGTTGAACAGCAGGTCGGTGGCGTGGCCGAGAATCCGCGGGACGACGACTCCGATTGCCGTGCCGCCGATTCCCAGCGCGATCACCGCAGCGGCCAGCCAGCGTTGCGGTGCGAGCCGTCTTATCAGCCGTATTGCGGAGCGCGTGAAGTCGCGCGACCGTTGCGTGGGTGCTTGCACCACGCCGCGCATGGGCGGCGTGGTCACCGTTGGCCTCCGACGCGCGAGCCCAACGCCTGAGAATCGGCGAACTCGCGATAGGTTGGGCAGCTCTCTAGCAGCGATTCGTGTGTACCGGCACCGACTAGGCGGCCATCGTCGATGACGATCACCTGGTCAGACTGGGCAGCAGCCGAAATCCGCTGGGTGACAATGATGACTGTCGCGTCTGCGCTGATCGCACGCAACGACGCACGCACTTTGGCGTCGGTGTGTACGTCCAGGGCCGAAAACGCGTCGTCGAAGAGGTAGATCGCCGGACGCCGGATCACTGCCCGCGCGATCGCCAGCCGTTGCCGCTGGCCGCCGGAAAAGTTGATGCCGCCCTGGGCAACACGCATGGCCAGGCCGTCGTCGTGCGCCTGCACGAACTCGTCGGCGGCCGCTACCCGCAGCGCCGCCCACATCTCGGCTTCGGTGACTGTTTTTCCTGGAGGCGCGCCGTATCGCAGGTTGTCTGCGACCGTGCCCGAGAACAGGTAGCCGCGTTGCGGCACGAGCCCGATTGCCGACCACAGCCGCTCGGTCTCGTAAGCGCGCACGTCCACTCCGTCGACCAGCACAGCGCCCTCGGTGACGTCGTAGAGCCGGCAGATCAGCGACACCAGCGTGGATTTCCCCGACCCCGTCCCACCGACCAGCGCGGTGGTAGTGCCAGGGATTGCGGTCAGCGAAACACGCTGCAGCACAGCGCGGTCCGCTCCGGGGTAGCGAAATGACACATCGTGCAGCTGCACGCCACGTGCGCCGCGCCGTGGGCGCACCGGGTGGTCGGGGTCGGCCACCGCGGGGCGGGTGCTCAACACTTCGGTGATCCGTTCGGCGCAGACGGCCGCGCGAGGAAGCATCATCACCGCCATCGTCGCCATCAGGACGGCCATCAGAATCTGCGTGAAATAGACCAAGAAGGCGATCAGCGAGCCAACTTGCATCCGGCCGGCGTCAATACGCAGCCCACCGAACCAAATCACCGCGACGCTGGACACATTGATGGTCAGCGTGGTCACCGGCAGCATCAGCGCTTGCCAATTGCCCGCCGCCAAAGCGGTATTGGATAACCCGCGGTTGGCCTGCGCGAACCTTTCGCGCTCGAACTGTTCGCGTGCGAACGCCCGGACTACCCGGACACCGGATAGCTGATCGCGCATCACTCGGTTGATGCCATCGATCAGCCGTTGAACACTGCGGAAGATCGGCAGCATGCGCGACACGATCCAGTAATTCGTCACGCCGAGTACAGGGACGCTGACCACAAGCAACCAGGACAGGCCCGCGTCCTGGTGGATCGCCATGATGATTCCGCCGATGCACATGATCGGCGCGGTGATCAGCATGGTGGAGGCCACCTGCACCAGGAATTGGATTTGCCGCACGTCGTTGGTGGTGCGCGTCAGCAGTGTCGGCGCGCCGAACCGGGCCGTCTCGTGCTCGGAGAACGTGATGACATGACGGAACATTGCGGAGCGGAGATCCCGGCCCAAGCCCATCCCGGTGCGGGAGCCGAAGTAGACCGCTCCCACCGCGCAGAGCACCTGCAGCGTGGTGACCGCCAGCATCACCCCGCCAAGCCGCACGATGGTGGCGGTGTCGCCCCTGGCCACCCCGTCGTCGATGATGCTGGCGTTGACCGTAGGCAGGTATAGCGAAGCCAGAGTGCTGACCGTTTGCAGCGTCATCACCGCTGCGACCAGCCAGCGGTACGGCCGGACGTACTGGCGCAGCAATGCCAGGAGCATCTGGTAACTGTCGCACACCGCAAGCCGTCGAGTCCTGACCACGCCGGACGGCGCCGGCACCGAAATCGGGCCGGTCAGCCGCGTTAAAGACCTGCTCAGCGCGTGTGCCGTGGTTGCCCTAAGGTGCTGCCGCTACAGTGCATCGTGTGACCAGCAGAAGGTACGCGTAGCCGTGCAGCGCAACGTGGTGGCGCGCGCCCTGGTGGTGGCGACCTTGATCCCGGCGATGGCCGCGTGCTCGCATTCCGGCTCTAAGCAGCCCCAGCCCACCGAGTCGTCGTCGTCATCGTCCGCGGAGGGACATCACGGGCCGTTCTTCCCGCAATGCGGCGGTATCAGCGACCAGACGGTGTCAGAGCTGACCAAGATCCCCGGACTGGTCAACACCGCCCAGAACTCGGTCGGCTGCCAGTGGCTGGCAGGCGGCGGCATCCTTGGCCCGCACTTCTCGTTCTCCTGGTATCGCGGCAGCCCGATCGGGCGGGAGCGCAAGACCGAGGAGCTGTCGCGGTCCAGCGTCGAGGACATCAACATCAACGGCCACGGTGGCTTCATCGCCATCGGTTCCGAGCCGACATTGGGCGATTCGCTGTGCGAGGTCGGCATCCAGTTCCAAGACGACTTCATCGAATGGTCGGTGAGCTTCAACCAGAAACCGTTCCCCGATCCATGCGACATTGCCAAAGAACTCGCTCGTCAATCGATTGCGAACTCGAAATGAGTCGTTCAATGCGTCAACGGGTGCTCGCGGCGGCGATGGCCGTCATCGCGGCGACGGCCATGGTGACCGGGTGTTCGCGGTCGGTGGCCGGCAAACCGGTCCGGGCGGGCGAAGGCGGCGGTCAGCGCAACAACAACTCCGAACAGCAGTACCCGAACCTGCTCAAGGAATGCGAGGTGCTGACCACTGACATCCTTGCCAAGACGGTGGGGGCCGACCCGCTCGACATCCAGAGCACGTTCGTCGGCGCCATCTGCCGCTGGCAGGCAGCCAACCCGGCCGGTCTCATCGACATCACCCGGTTCTGGTTTGAACAGGGCAGCCTGACCAACGAGCGCAAGGTGGCCGAGGGGCTGAAGTATCAGATCGAGAGCCGCTCTATTGCCGGCGTGCAGTCGATCGTGATGCGGCCGAACGACCCCAACGGCTCCTGCGGTGTGGCCAGCGACGCCGCCGGCGTGGTCGGCTGGTGGGTCAACCCGCAGGCGCCCGGTATTGACGCGTGTGCGCAGGCGATCAAGCTCATGGAGCTGACCCTGTCGACAAATTCCTGACGGTCGCCGCGCCCACGAGAAAGAAGCCACGGCTGCTGATCCAACGGCCCTGACCACGACCCTGGTTTCTGTTTCGCGGTGTGCGGCCGTCAGCGCGGCACGTGGAAGCCGACGAGCGCGGCACCGCCCAGCCTGAGGTCCTTCCACTGGCCCGCGACCTCGAGCACCGCAATCGCCGAGGTCGGGAACTTCGTCGAAATGCGTTGCAGCGCAGCCGTGTCCGTGCCATCTGGACCGGCCAGGCCGGTCGCCACGTCGGACATCGTCGGCTCGTGCCCGACGACGAGCAAGGTGGTGACGTCCTCGTCGACCCCATTGATCTCGTCGATCATTACTGCCGGAGTGGCACCATATAAGCGCTCGACGTAGCGCACCGCTGCCCGCACACCGGTGCGCTCCAACGTCTGGCGGGCCCGCGTCGCGGTAGAACACAGCACCACGTCGATGCGGGACACGTTGGTGCGCAGCCAGTCACCGGCCAACCCGGCCTCACGAATTCCCCGTGGTGCCAGCGGCCGCTCATGGTCAGCCACCCCCTCGGGGTACGCCGATTTCGCGTGCCGCAGCAGCACCAACGTATGCCGGCCGCTCACCTGACCAACGGTAAGGCCAAAGCCCGGACGTGCCGAGCAAGGTCCCCGAACTTGTCAGTGCCCGGTCCTAGACTCGCGGTGCTCCTGCCCCATTGCCCGGCTCCTCCTCGGGCCGCTCCTCGGCCGGCATCGTCGCCGGGCTGGGTCACGGCAAGGCAGAAAGGACGGGATCGGCATGCGGTTCGTGCACACAGCCGACTGGCAGCTGGGCATGACCCGTCACTTCCTGGCCGGGGAAGCCCAGCCGCGCTATTCAGCGGCCCGCCGCGACGCGGTGGCCGGGCTGGGTGCCCTGGCGGCCCAGGTGGGCGCCGAGTTCGTGGTGGTCGCCGGGGACGTCTTCGAACACAACCAGCTGTCTCCGCGGGTTGTCAGTCAGTCGCTGGAAGCCATGCGCGCCATCGGCATTCCGGTCTACCTGCTGCCCGGCAACCACGACCCGCTGGATGCGTCGTCGGTGTACACCAGCGCGTTGTTCACTGCCGAACGCCCGGACAACGTCGTCGTGCTCGACCGGGCCGGTGTGCACGACGTGCGGCCGGGCGTGCAGCTCGTCGCCGCGCCCTGGCGCTCGAAGTCGCCCAGCACCGACGTGGTTGCCGAAGCACTCGACGGCGTGCCGGGCGACGGGCTCACCCGAATCCTCGTCGCGCACGGCGGCATCGATGTACTCGACCCCGACCCGGACAAACCCGCCGTCATCCGGCTCGCCGCGCTGGAGGATGCGCTGGCCCGCGGTCTGATCCACTATGTCGCGCTGGGCGACAAGCACTCCCGCACCACTGTCGGCAGCAGCGGTCGGGTCTGGTACTCCGGCTCACCGGAGGTCACCAACTTCGACGACGTCGAATCCGACCCCGGCCATGTCCTGATCGTCGACATCGACGACGCCGACCACCAGCGGGCGGTCAAGGTCGACGCTCGCCGCGTCGGACGCTGGCGGTTCCTCACCATGCGCCACCACGTCGACACCAACCGCGACATCGCCGACCTGGACCTGAACCTGGACCAGATGACCGACAAGGACCGCACCGTGTTGCGGCTGGCCTTGACCGGGTCGCTGACCGTCACCGAACGCGCCGCCCTGGACGCCTGCCTGGACAAATACTCGAGGCTGTTCGCCTGGCTGGGCCTGTGGGAGCGTCACAGCGATCTGACCGTGATCCCGGCCGACGGCGAGTTCGGCGACCTCGGTATCGGCGGGTTTGCCGCCGCCGCCGTCGACGAGCTGGTCGCAACTGCCCGCGCTGGAGGGGGTGATGCCGCCGACGACGCCCAGGCGGCGTTGGCGCTACTGCTGCGGCTTGCCGACCGCGACCGAGGTGCGGCATGAAACTGCACCGGCTGGCCCTGACGAATTACCGCGGCATCGCGCACCGCGAGATCGAGTTCCCCGACAGCGGCGTGGTTGTGGTGTGTGGGCCCAACGAAATCGGCAAGTCGTCGATGATCGAAGCGCTGGATCTGCTGCTGCAGTCCAAAGACCGCTCGACCAAAAAAGACGTCAAGCAGGTCAAGCCCACGCACGCCGACGTCGGCTCGGAGGTCACCGCCGAGATCAGCACGGGCCCTTATCGGTTCGTCTACCGCAAACGGTTCCACAAGAAGTGCGAGACCCAGCTGACCGTGTTGGCTCCGCGCCGAGAACAGGTGACCGGCGACGAGGCGCACGAGCGGGTGTGCGCCATGCTGGCCCAGACCATGGACACCGAGCTATGGCAGGCGCAGCGGGTGCTTCAGGCGACGTCGACCGCCGCGGTGGATTTCTCCGGCTGTGACGCGCTGTCGCGTGCGCTCGACGTGGCTGCCGGCGACGCTGCCATGCTGTCGGGCACCGAGCCGCTGCTCATCGAGCGGATCGAGGCCGAGTATGGGCGCTACTTCACTCCGACCGGACGGCCCACCGGGGAATGGTCTGCCGCGATCGCGCGTCTGCGCGAGGCCGAAGAAGACGTTGCCCGGTGCGCTGCGGCGGTCGCCGAAGTCGATGAGCGGGTGCGTCGGCACGCCGCTTTGACCGATGAACTCGCGGAGTTGTCTCGGCGCCAGCAGGACGCAGACGGTCGGCACCGTGCCGCGCAAGCTGCCGCCGCCCACATTACGGAGCTCACCGAGCAGCTCCGGGAAGCCGAGCTGCTCGCCACCGCCGCCGCCGCAACCAGTACCACGTCCAGCTCCGCGCACAGCGAGCGGCTGCAGCTGCGCGCCGACATCGGCACTCGCACTGCCACCATCGCGGCAGTAGAAATCGAGGCCCGCCAAGCCGCTGACGCCCAGTCGACGGCGCGAGGGGCTGCCGCGGGCGCCGATGCCGCGCTCGAGCAGGCCAACGCCGACCTGGCAGCTGCTCGCCAACGGGTCGACACCGCTCGGAATGTGCTGGAAAAGCTGTCCAACCGTGACGACGCCAAGCGCCTGGCCACCCGGATCGCCAGAATCGACGCAGTCCACCTCGACCGGGAGCGGATCTGTACGGAGCTATCCCGGATAGCCCTCAGCGAGACCGTTATGCGGCGCATCGAGAATGCGGCGGCGGCCGTCGACCGGGCGAAAAGCAAACTCGAAATGCTCTCGGCCACAGTCGAATTCACAGCAGCCGCAGACATCGAACTCGAGGCCGGCGCGCAGCGCATTCCGTTATCCGCAGGCCAGAGCTGGTCGACGACGGCGACCGGCCCCACCGAAGTCGTGGTTCCCGGTGTGGTTACGGCGCGATTCAGTCCCGGCGCCACTGCCCGCGACATCGAAGCCGAATTTGCTGCAGCGCAAAGCGAATTCGCGGCCGCGTTGGAGGCCGGCCAAGTCGCTGACCTGGCCGCTGCGCGACACGCCGACCAGCGGCGCCGCGAACTGCACAGCAACCGCGATCAGCTGACCGCCACGCTGTCCGCGCTCTGTGGTGACGATGACGTCGATCAGCTGCGTGCCCGGCTGGCGCAACTGCGGTCCGGCCAGCCCGACGGGGCTGGCGATGCCACATTGGATATCGCCGCTGCCCGGGCTGAGCTCGACCTGGCCGATGCGGCTTGCCTGCAGGCGGCCACCCGCTGTGAGGAGTCTCGCCAGGTTGCAGCCGCCGCAGCCGCCCGGGTCGCCGAGACGTCCACCCGCGCAGCCGTTTTGCACGACAAGCTGACAACTCAGCGGACGGAGCTGGATGCGGCAACCGCCCGGCTGGCCCAGCAGCGGGCATCCCGCACCGACGAGGACCTGGCCGCCGCAGCGGATTCCGATCTGCGGGCCGCCAAAGCCGCCCACCAGCGAGTCGCCGACCTGTCCGAACAGCTCGATGCCGCGGCGCCTGATCTGGTTGCCGCCGAACTTGCCGACGCCACCGAGGCGGCGGACACGCTGCGCACCCGCCGCGAGGAAACGGCCCGCGCACTGCATGACATCACAGTGGAACTGGCCGTGTTCGGCACCGAAGGACGAAAGGGAAAGCTGGACGCCGCGGAAACTCGCCGGGAACATGCTGCGGCCGAATACTCGCGGGTGCGCCGCCGGGCGCGTGGGGCGGAACTGCTGCGCTCGGTGATGGTCCGTCATCGCGACAACACGCGGCTGCGCTACGTCGAGCCGTTCCGCACCGAACTGCAGCGGCTCGGTCGTCCTGTCTTCGGGCCCAGTTTCGAAGTTGACGTCGACAGTGACCTGAGTATCCGCAGCCGAACCCTGGACGGGCGCACTGTGCCCTACGAGTCGTTGTCGGGCGGGGCCAAAGAGCAACTCGGGATCTTGGTGCGGTTGGCGGGCGCGGCGTTGGTGGCGAAGGAAGACACCGTCCCGGTGCTTATCGACGATGCGCTGGGCTTCACCGATCCCGACCGCCTGATCAAGATGGGGGAGGTGTTCGACATGGTCGGCGCCCATGGACAGCTGATCGTGTTGACATGTACTCCAACTCGATATGACGGCGTTCAGGGCGCACACCGCATCGAGGTGGGCGCCTGACGGCCATCCGGGTGCCGGCGGCGCCTGGCGACGGTTTTCGGCAGAATGTCCGAGTGGCGGGTCGATGCCGATGACG
This sequence comes from uncultured Mycobacterium sp., assembly GCF_964249325.1. NCBI lineage: Bacteria > Bacillati > Actinomycetota > Actinomycetes > Mycobacteriales > Mycobacteriaceae > Mycobacterium > uncultured Mycobacterium sp. The sequence continues at coordinate 19,316 of NZ_CAXUCH010000026.1, forward strand.
ATGGATGCCAAACGGCGGCGGGTGCACAGCAAGCTGGCGTCACAGCCCGGAGTGCGACCCGTGCGGCGGCCGATCTGGCCGGGCAGTCCAGAGGAGTTCGACCTCTACTATGTGCGCACAGGACCGAAATCAACCCATCCGCTGGTGATCATCCCTGGTGGGCCGGGACTCGCATCGGTGCTGGTGTACAAGGGTTTTCGCCGGCGGGCCGCCGCGGCTGGGCTGGATGTCATCATGATCGAACACCGGGGTGTGGGCATGTCCCGCCACGACGACGCCGGTGCCGACTTGCCGCCCCAGGCGCTCACCGTCAACCAGGTGGTCGACGACGTGGCCGCGGTGCTCGACGACGCCCAGGTCGACACGGCCGTCATCTACGGTGCGTCCTATGGCACCTACATCGCCGCGGGCGTCGGTGTCCGCTATCCCAGTCGTGTGGGGGGAATGGTCCTGGATTCGCCGGTGTTGTCGCGCCATGACATCGCCGCTGTACGCGACGCAATCCGGAGACTGCTGTGGTACGGCGATCACCCTGAGACCGCCGCACTAGCCCCCAAGGTGCGTCGCCTCGCTGCGGCTGGCGTGATGACGCCGACCGCCGGCCAACTCGCTGCGGCGGTGTACGGCTACGGCGGGGCTTCGCTGCTCAATCGCCAACTCGATCTGCTGTTGCAGGGCCGCACGCTGCTGTGGAGGGCACTTGGCTGGGTTCTCACGATGACCACGCACAAGGCGCCCTACCGCTACGAAATCGACCTGGTGAGCCGTATTGCGTTGCGCGAGCTGGACTATGCCGCTGAGCCAGACGGGCTGCCGCTCGACCCCGCGGTGGCGATGCGCGACTTGATCCCGGCCACAGCCACGTTCGAAGCGGAGCCGTACGATCTGGCGGCCGAGCTGCCGAAATTCTCCTGGCCGACGGTGGTGGTCTCCGGTGGTCGCGACCTGACCACACCGCCGGCGTTAGCGGAGCGCGTCGCGTCGCTGTTGCCGAACTCGGTGCTGTTGACGTTGCCGACGATGGGTCACAGTGCGCTCGATACTCGCGAGCGGGCCGCGCTGACCATCGCCTCAGCGGTATGTCGTGATGAACTTGAGAAGCTAGCGAGCCAAGCGTCGATGTTGGATGCGCTTCCGGTGCGCCCGGCGCTGCGGCTGGTGAAGATGGCGGTCGGTCTGGCAGCCGCGGTAGAGGGCGGCCTGCCGGTGTCGCTTTCTGACCTGAGCCGCTGGGTGCCTCGTCAACGGCTAGCCGCTCGCCGAAGTGGTTAGCACTTATCGTCAGTCCCGGGTGAATCCGATCGCGGTGTAAACCACGTCGGCCAATCCCGGTGCGCCGTAGTTGGCCAGGTCGCTGCGCACCGCTCTATCACCGGGCGACTGGAACAGCGGCAGGCTGAATCCCTCCTGCCAGATCATGGTGTCGACCTCGTTGGCAAGCGCGCGGGCCTTCTCCTGGTCCAATTCGGACAGTGTCTGCTCGATCTTGGCGTCGATCGCACGGTTGCCGATCTTGCCGAAATTGGTGTCACCGTCCGAGGTGTATATCTGTGGCAGCGCCGAAAGCGGGAAAGCGTTACCCACCCAGCCGAATTGGACCATGTCGAAGTCGCCGACGCCGACATACTGGCTGAAGAACCCGGTGCCCGGCTTGGGTTCGAGTACCAGCTTGACACCGACTTGAGCCAGGTTCTGCTGAGCGACCAGGGCGATCTGGCGGGCCGTGGGCGCATCGAAGAACACGTCACGGATGACCAGCTGCTTGCCGCCCTTTTCGCGGACGGCTCCCTTGAGCTTCCAGCCCAGCGAATCCAAATCTCGACGTGCCTGGTCAGGGTTGAAAGCTCCTGGCGCGCTGTTGTTTTGGTAGCCCACCTGGCCGGCGACGTAGATATGGTTGTTCAGCGGCACCGGATGGTCGGTCAGGCCGTGCTGGACGATGTTGACAATGGCTTGGCGGTCGATGCCCCGGCAGATCGCCACCCGCAGCTTCTCGTCGGCGAGGATGGACCCAGGTGCGCCGTTGAACGTGAAGTGATACCACGTAGGCGCGGGCGCACGCCGGATGACGATGCCGGGAGTGCGCTCGGCGGTGACCAATTCGTCGAGGGTCCCGACGTCGGCAGCATCGATGGCGTTGTTCTGCAGGGCTGGAATGACCGCGGTGGCGTCGAGCACGAGAAACGTGATGGAGTCCAGTCGCGGCTTGGCGCCCCACCAACGGGGGTTGCGGGTCAGCACAATGCGTTGCGCTGCTTTGTTGATCGTGGAGACGATGAACGGCCCGGCTGACGGGCCCGGGACGTTGAGCTGACCGGTGTTGAAGACGTTTGGATTCGCGGTCATGCTCCGCGGTTGCATACCGCCGGCGAACATCCCCCGCCACTCCGCGTACGGTTCGGCGAAGGTGATGACAGCCTGCCGGTCGTCAACGCCCCTGGTCACCGACTTCACCCGTTCGAAACCCGCTCTGCTGGCGATCAGATACCGCTTGTCTCGGCCGCTGCACGCCTCGACCTCGGACTTGAGGTCTTCCCAGGTGATCGCGGCGCCATCGCTCCACACGGCGTTGGGATTGATCGTGTATGTGACGACCTGTGGGGTGGTGTTGGTCAGCTCCACGTTGGTGAAGTAGTCAGTGTTGAGTTTCGGCGCCCCGTCGGACTGGGTGATGAACGCCCCCGGAAGCGTCGGCGTGACGATCGAACCGACGTCGGCGGTGTTGCCGTCGATGTTCAATTCGTTGAAATTCGACGGGAATTCGCTCAGCGGTAGTCGCAGGTTGCCGCCGTCGCGCAGGGTAGCCGGGTCGCGAGGGTTCATGTCGCTGGTCGTGCCGACCCGCGCGGCATGGCCTTCCTGGAGGTCGCGGTATCCGTCGGCGCAGCCGCTGACGATCACACCCACAACCAGCGCCAGCGGCGCAAGCCTACGGACCATCGGCGGGCGTCTCACCCGCGCGATGCTAACCGCTGACGACATCGGAATGTGCGCGCGGCACCGCGGCAAGCAGTCGCCGCGTGTACTCGTGCTGCGGGTTGGTGAACACCTGGTCGCCGTCGCCCTGTTCCACAATCTTTCCCCGATACATCACCGCCACTCGGTGGGCCAGGTGTTTGACCACCGAAAGATCATGCGAGACAAACAGATAGGACAGCCCGAATTGCTGCTGTAAATCCAGCAGCAGGTTGACGATGCCTGCCTGAATCGAGACGTCGAGAGCCGACACCGGTTCGTCGAGCGCAAGAATCTTCGGCTGTAGCGCCAGTGCCCGCGCAATCCCGATTCGCTGCTTTTGCCCACCGGAGAACTCGGCGGGATAGCGGCTGGCATCGGCATGGTCGAGTCCGACGATCGCCAGTAACTCGGCGACCCGCTCGTCGCACCGACGCTTGTCGAATCCGTTGGCGACCAATGGTTCGGCGATGACGTCGAACACCGGCAGCCGCGGGTCGAGCGACGCCACCGGGTCTTGGAACACCACTTGCAGTTCAGTCCGTAGGTTGCGACGCGCGGCCGAGTCGACGGCCGCGACGTCGGCACCGAGGATTTCGATGGAGCCCGCCTCAGGTTTGGTGAGCTCCAGAATCTGGGTCAGCGTCGTGGATTTGCCCGAACCGGATTCGCCGACGAGGCCCAAAGTGCGGCCCTGCTCCAACGTGAAGCTGACCCCGGCGACCGCATGCACCTCACCCACTTGCCGACGGAAAACCACACCTTTGGTGAGCCGGTAAGTCTTGCCAAGATCGGTGACCCGCAGTACGACCGGCGGTTCTGCGTCCGTGGTATCGATCGGCTGCGGTTGTGTTGAGACTCCGAAGATCTCGGCTGCGCTGCGCCCCGCAACGTGATCGGTGCGGATACACGCCGCCCGGTGGCCGTCGCGGACCGTGACAAGATCGGGTTCTGCCAAGAGACATTTGTCGATTGACAGCGGGCAGCGTGGGGCGAACGTGCACGACCCGGGGGACAACGACGTCATCGTGGGCGGTGCTCCCGGGATCGGAATCAGCCGGGTGCCCTGCGGGGCGTCCAGCCGTGGCACCGAACCCAGTAATCCGACCGTATAGGGCATCCGGCGGTCGCGGTAAAGCTCGTCGACGGTAGCGACTTCGACGGGGCGTCCGGCGTACATGACCAGTGCCCGGTCGGCGAATTCCGATACCACACCGAGGTCGTGGGTGATGATCAGCACACCGGCGCCGGTGACGTCGCGTGCGGTTCGCAGTACGTCGAGGATCTGTGCCTGCACGGTGACGTCCAGCGCGGTGGTCGGTTCGTCGCAGATCAGTAGATCAGGGTCGTTGGCGATGGCAATCGCGATCACTACCCGCTGGCGCTCGCCGCCCGACAGCTCATGCGGGAAGGCTCTGGCGCGGCGCTGCGGTTGGGCGATGCCGACCAGCTCGAGCAGCTCGACGGCACGCGCGCGGGCTTTCGCTCGGGTGATGTGGCGGTTGTGCACCGTGATGGCCTCGGCGATCTGGTCCCCGACGGTGTAGACGGGCGTCAGTGCCGACATCGGGTCTTGGAACACGGTGCCGATTGTCTTGCCCCGGATCTGTGACATCTCGTTGTCGGACAATCCGAGTAATTCGTGGCCGTGTAATCGCACCGATCCGGAGACGTGCGTGTATTCGGGCAGCAGCCCGATTACGGCCATCGCGGCAGTGGTTTTGCCGCAACCGGATTCGCCGACGATGGCCACCACCTCACCCGCATCGATGCGGTAGCTCGTGCCACGCACCGCGGGAACCAGCAGATCGTCGGTTTCGAAGGTGACGTTGAGGTCCGTCACCTCCAACAAGGCGCTCACTTGGGCCGTCGCTTCCGGCGGCGTGTCGATCCACTGCGCGGATCGAAGGCGTCCCGCAAGGCGTCGCCGGTGAGGTTGGCGCAGAACACGATCAGCACCAACGCGCCCGCCGGAAACAAGAAAACCCACGGGAACGTGGTGGTCGACGAAGTGCCCTCGGCGATCAGGTTGCCCAGCGACACGTCCGGGGGCTGAACACCGAATCCCAAGAAACTCAAACCAGTTTCGGCGAGTATCGCGAAGGCGACGTTGAGCGTCGCGTCGATGATGAGGATCGAGGCGACGTTCGGCACGATGTGATGCACGATGATACGGGGGGCTGCGGCACCCGCAAATTTCGCCGCGCGAATGAATTCCCGTTCTCGCAGACTCATCGTCATCCCGCGCACCATCCGGGAGCTGACCATCCAGTTGAACACCGCCAGTAGCACGATCAGCCACAGTATGTTGCTGGACTGCTTGATGCGCGGCGTGACGATCGCGATCAGGATGAAGCTCGGCACTACCAGCAGGAGGTCCACCAGCCACATCAGCGCCCGATCACGCCAGGCGCCGAAGTAACCGGCCACCGATCCGACGGTCGCGGCGATACTGGTCGAGATCAGTGCCACACAAAAACCGATCAGCATCGACTTCTGCATGCCACGCAGCGTGCGAGCCAGCAGGTCCTGGCCGAGTGTGTTCGTGCCGAACCAGTGCCGAAGCGACGGCGGCTGCAACAGCGCGTCGTAGTCGAGATCGTTGTACCCGTAAGGCAATACCGGCGGCAGCGCGTAGCACCCGATGAACAGCAGCACCAACAGAGTCAGCGCCACCACGGCTGGCTTGTTTCGGAGGAACCGCCGCGCCAACAGCGTTCGCCGCGAGGTGAACTCGGCGGGGTGGATGCCGGATCGAACCGGCGTGGCTTCCGCGGTGACCTGTTGTGTCATGACACCCGCACCCTGGGGTCCAGCACCGCATAGAAGACGTCGGACAACAACCCCGCAAGCAGAACCGCCGCTCCCGAGAACAGCGCAATCGCCAGCACGATGTTGGTGTCCTGCGTCGAAATGCCTTGGATGGCCCACTCGCCCATGCCGTGCCAACCGAAGATCTTCTCGACGAACACCGCCCCGACGACCAGCCCGCTGACTCCGTAGGCGAACAATGTCGCCAGCGGGATCAAAGCGGTGCGCAGGCCGTGCTTGAACAGCGCCCGGCGGCGGGTCAGGCCCTTAGCGCGAGCGGTCCGGATGAAATCCTCGCTGAGCACGTCCAGCATCGCGTTGCGCTGATAGCGGCTGAATACTGCGATTGCACCCAAAGCCAGGGTGAGACTTGGCAATACAATGTGTTGCGCGCGGTCGATGAGCTGGTCCCACCACCCGCCGCGCGGAATCGGCGAGGTCTCACCGGTATACAGGAACATCTGCAGCCCGGTAAGCATGTTCACCCGCAGCCCGGCCAGGATCAGCAACCCCGCGAGCACGAACGACGGAATGCTCAGGGTGATCAACGACAGCACGGTGATCACCCGGTCGCTCATGTGGTACTGACGGATGGCTCCCCACGCGCCCACGATGACGCCGACCGCCATGCCGACGACCGAGCCGATCACCAGGAGCCGCAGGCTGATCCCGACCCGGCGCCATAGCTCCTCGGAGACGGGATGGCCCGCCACCGTCGTTCCGAAATCGCCGTGGACCACGCCGGCAATCCATTTCCCGTATCGGATGGGTATGGGTTTGTCCAAGCCAAGCTGAACGGCTTTGGCGTGGATGGCCTCCGCTGGAGGCTGTGGGTGGCGCTGGATGAAACTGTCGAGCGGATGAAACGCTAGGGATGTCAGGCAGAACGTCAAGAACGACGCCAGGGTCAGCAGGACGATGTAGTTCAGCAACCGACGCGCCAAGAAGCGGATCATGTCTGCCTGCTTCGCCAGTGTCGCATGGGCACAGGGTAGCGAGCGGACGTCGGAGCGCTCGCGAATCAGCACCGCAAGCTGTGGTGGGCGGCTTGCGCCATTCTGATCGGATTGATCCGGACGGTGTGAAATACCTGTCGCCGATTGCTAAAATCAGCCACCCGAATTGTCGGTGCAGCAAACGACACCATGCACTGTCTAAGGAGATTGGCGTGACCGTTACCGACGAATACTTGGCCAACAATGCGGAATATGCGAATGCCTTCGAGGGGCCGTTGCCGCTGCCACCGAGCAAACACGTCGCGGTGGTGGCGTGCATGGACGCCCGGCTCGACGTGTACCGCATCCTCGGGCTCAAGGAGGGCGAGGCACACGTCATCCGCAACGCAGGCGGAGTGGTCACCGACGACGCGATCCGCTCACTTGCCATCAGCCAGCGGTTGCTGGGAACCCGCGAAGTCATCCTGATCCACCACACCGACTGCGGGATGCTGACGTTCACCGACGACGACTTCAAGCGCGCCATCCAGGAGGAGACCGGTCTTAAACCACCGTGGGCCGCTGAGGCTTTCCCCGACGTCGAAGAAGACGTCCGGCAGTCGTTGCGCCGCATCGGGGCCAGCCCGTTCGTCACCAAACACGAGTCGGCGCGCGGCTTCGTCTTCGATGTCGCCACCGGCAAGCTCAACGAAGTCACCCTGTAGCGCTCGGCGGCCGCCGTCAGCCGATGTTGTAGGTGGCCAGCGCCTTGGCGATCAGCCGGTCCTGCGGGTCGACGACCTCGGCCTCGCAGTTAACCAGTGACCGGCCGCGCCGCAACACGCGGCCTATCCCGATGACATCGGTCGCTCGGGCCGGCGCCATGAAGTCCAGCGCCATCGACACCGTCGCACCCCGCAGCTCCGGGGGTGCGTCGGCGCCGCACCACGCCGCGGCCATGACCGTGAGATCGGCCAGCGTCGCGATTGCTCCGCCGTGCACCATGTCGCCGATGGTGACGTTGGACGGATCCCACGGCAGCCGCAGCCGCACCTGATCGTCGGCGAGCACTTCGGCGATGATGCCGAGCTTGGCGACGAAGGGGGATTGGGGCAGAAACTGGGCGATGACATCGCGGCCACTGGGCGGTTTATCGGGAGCTGACATGCGTCCATGTTTTCGCAATGCACCGACACGGCGGTGAACCGGTGCCGGCGCGGGCGTTGACAGCTTCGCCGACGGCTGGTTACATACACGGTAATACTCATTAATATGGCTAATCCTACCAAGATAACCGGGTAAAAATATGACCAGCCAAGTAACCACCGCGCCAGCTGCCGGACAGTACGAACTAAGCCACCTGCGCTCGCTGGAAGCCGAGGCCATCCACATCATTCGGGAGGTGGCCGCGGAGTTTGAGCGGCCGGTGCTGCTGTTCTCCGGCGGCAAGGACTCGATCGTGATGCTGCATCTGGCGCTCAAGGCGTTTCACCCGGGCCGGCTGCCGTTCCCGGTAATGCACGTCGACACTGGCCACAACTTCGACGAGGTCATCGCCACCCGCGACGAACTGGTCAAGCAGACCGGGGTGCGGCTGATCGTGGCCAAGGTGCAAGACGACATCGACGCCGGTCGGGTCGTAGAAACCATCCCTTCACGTAACCCGCTCCAGACGGTGACGCTGCTGCGCGCAATCCGCGAGCACCAGTTCGACGCCGCGTTTGGCGGCGCCCGCCGCGACGAGGAGAGGGCGCGCGCCAAGGAGCGGGTGTTCAGTTTCCGCGACGAGTTCGGGCAGTGGGATCCCAAGGCGCAGCGTCCCGAGGTCTGGAACCTCTACAACGGGCGACACCACAAAGGCGAGCACATCCGGGTCTTCCCGCTGTCGAACTGGACCGAGTTCGACGTCTGGTCCTACATCGGCGCCGAGAAGATCACGTTGCCGTCGATCTATTTCGCGCACCGTCGACGGGTGTTCGAACGCGACGGCATGTTGCTGGCCGTGCACCGGTACATGCAGCCGCGCGCAGGAGAGAAGGTGTTCGAGGCGTCGGTGCGATTCCGCACCGTTGGTGACGTCACCTGTACCGGATGTGTGGAATCGACAGCGGCCACGGTGGCAGAAGTCATCGCCGAGACCGCGGTGTCACGGTTGACGGAACGCGGAGCTACCCGCGCCGACGATCGGATCTCCGAAGCCGGCATGGAAGACCGCAAACGGCAGGGGTACTTCTGATGGCCTCATCCACCACGCTGCTGCGCATCGCGACCGCGGGTTCTGTCGACGACGGTAAATCCACGCTGATCGGGCGGCTGCTCTTTGACTCCAAGGCCATGATGGAAGACCAGTGGGCGTCGGTGCAGCGCACGTCCAAGGAACGCGGCCACGACTACACCGATCTGGCGCTGGTCACCGACGGTTTACGGGCAGAGCGCGAACAGGGCATCACCATCGATGTGGCCTACCGCTACTTCTCTACGCCCAAGCGGAAATTCATCATCGCCGACACCCCGGGGCATATCCAGTACACCCGCAACATGGTCACCGGAGCCTCCACCGCCCAACTGGCGGTGGTGCTGGTCGACGCCCGCCACGGGTTGCGCGAGCAATCCCGCCGCCATACGTTCTTGGCGTCGCTGCTGGGCATCCGCCACATCGTGCTCGCGGTCAACAAGATGGACCTGATCGACTGGAGCCAAGAGAAATTCGAGAGCATCCGCGACGAATTCCACGCCTTCGCCGCCCGGCTTGACGTACATGACGTAGTCACCATTCCGATGTCGGCGCTGCACGGCGACAACGTGGTAACCAAATCAAAGCACACACCGTGGTACGACGGCCCGGCGCTGCTGCCGTATCTGGAAGAGGTGTATATCGCCGGCGACCGCAACCTGGTCGACGTCCGGTTCCCGGTCCAGTACGTCATCCGGCCGCAGACTCTCGACAATCAAGACCACCGCAGCTACGCGGGCAGTATGGCCAGTGGAGTGATGCGGCCGGGCGACGAAGTAGTGGTACTGCCAAGCGGCAAGACCACCCGGATTACCGCGATCGACGGGCCCAGTGGCCCAGTGGCAGAAGCCTTTCCGCCGATGGCGGTCTCGTTGAGGCTCGCCGACGATCTGGACATCTCCCGTGGCGACATGATCGCCCGGCCCACCAACCAGCCTCGGGTGGCCCAAGAGTTCGACGCGACCGTGTGCTGGATGGCAGATTCCTCGGCACTGGAGCCGGGCCGCGAGTACCTCATCAAGCACACCACCCGAACCACGCGCGCGAAGGTGATCGAGCTGTCCTACCGGCTCGACGTCAACACCTTGCACCGCGACAAGACCGCGACGGCGTTGACGCTCAACGAACTTGGCCGCGTCACGCTGCGTACCCCGGTACCGCTGCTGCTCGACGAGTACACCCGCAACACCAGCACGGGGTCTTTTATCCTCATCGACCCCGTTACCAACGGCACCGTGGCCGCCGGCATGGTGTTGCGCGACGTCTCGGCCCGCACGCCAAGCCCGAACACCGTGCGGCACAAGTCGTTGGTGACCGCCGAAGACCGGCTAACCGGGCGCGGGCGCACCGTGTGGTTCACGGGCCTGTCCGGTGCGGGCAAGTCGTCGGTGGCGATGCTGGTGGAGCGAAAGCTCCTTGAAAAGGGCGTTGCCGCTTACGTTCTCGACGGTGACAACCTCCGACACGGCCTCAACGCCGACTTGGGATTTTCCATGGCCGACCGCGCGGAAAACCTGCGCCGGCTAGCCCATGTGGCGGTACTACTGGCCGATTGCGGCCAGACTGTGCTGGTGCCGGCGATCAGCCCACTCGCCGAGCATCGGGAACTCGCTCGCCGGGTGCACGCCGACGCGGGGATCGACTTTTTCGAGGTCTTCTGCGACACCCCGCTGGAGGACTGCGAACGGCGCGATCCGAAAGGCCTCTACGCCAAAGCCCGCGCCGGCGAGATCACGCATTTCACGGGCGTCGACAGCCCCTACCAGCGGCCCAAGAACCCAGACCTGCGGCTCACCCCGGACCGCAGCCTCGACGAACTAGGCCAGCAAGTCGTCGAGCTGCTCGAGTCCCGGCGGTGAGCGATCATGAGCTGGCCGCCCGGCTGGCCACCCAGGCGGGAGAGCTGCTGTTGACGGTGCGCCAGGAGCTGGCCGAGGCGCCCCGAGTCGAGCGAAAAGCCGCGGGTGACAAGCGGTCCCACGACTTCTTGATGGAGGCACTGGCAAGCGAGCGGCCGGGGGATGCGGTGCTGTCTGAAGAAGGCGACGACGACGCGGTGCGATTAGGCGCTCAGCGGGTGTGGATCGTCGACCCATTGGACGGCAGACAGGATTTTTCCGAGTGGGGCCGCGAGGACTGGGCAGTGCATGTGGCGCTGTGGGAATCCGGGGAACTCGTCGCCGGCGCAGTTGCCCTGCCGGCGCAGGGCACGACGCTGGCCACGCCGAAGGTCACGGCGGCGCCGGCACAGGCCGGCCCGCCGCGCATCGTGGTGTCGCGCACCCGCCCGCCCGCGATCGCGCTGCGGGTGCAAGAACGACTCGCCGGCACGCTGGTGGAGCTGGGCTCGGCGGGCGCAAAAGTCGCCTCGATCATCCACGGACGAGCCGACGTGTACGTGCACGCCGGCGGGCAATACGAATGGGACTCGGCCGCACCTGTCGCGGTGGCCCGCGCCGCCGGCCTGCACACCTCACGCATCGACGGGTCGGCGCTGGCGTACAACCGGCGCGATCCGCTGCTTCCAGACCTCCTGGTGTGCCGGCCCGAGCACGCCGACGCGGTGTTGGCCCTCACCCGATAGCGCCCCCGCGCCGGTGGCAGAAACACACCCTGC
>NZ_CAXUCH010000027.1:0-30595 GCF_964249325.1 uncultured Mycobacterium sp.
GCACACGGCTACGCGGATGCCGGGTGGGTCTCAATTGCTCCCAACTGACGCTGGGCCGGGACCGCCGGTGCACGGTGTTCATCTCGCCAGACCGCGGATTGGCCCGAAAGCCGAGGATGCGCGGGCTGGGGATGCTGCTGTCGTCGGTCGAAGGTGTCGAGGCGGTGCATCGGCACGATCCCGACCAACATGAACTCCCACAAGCGGCGGATGAAATTACTGGCGGTACGTCGCGAATCCGGGCCGGTGACATAGCGGCGTGCGATTGTCAGAAAGTCTTCGGGTTCAACACCGGCGACGTCCCGGATATGAGTCGTCGGGCCACCGACCTCCCAGGTTCCCAGCGCGTACTCGGGCAGGTAATGACGCAAACTCGACTCGAAGAACAGATCCGCCCCGAGCCGCTTGGCGTTGACGCGGATGGCGCGCATGAACATCCATGTAGGGATATCGATGTGACGCACGCGGCGGCCCAACGCTTCACCCATCGCTTCGGCAATGTCGGCTCCCGACAACATCGTCGGCCCGGTCGGGCGGTAGGACTGGCCATCGTGGCGGTCGGGGTCAAGCAACGCGCCCACCGCAACGCGCGCGATATCTTCGTTGGACGGGGGCGCATTGCGGCCGGCCCCAGTCGGCACTGGCAACACACCGAGCTGGGCGGCTAGTGGGACAAGCTGCAGGTAGTTGTCGGCGAAGAACCCGGGATCAACCGCGACATGAGCGGTGTCCGGCAGCAGCTCGAACAGTCTGTCTGTCAGCCAGGCATGCCGGGTCATCAAAGACGGATGCTCAGGGCTGGCCAGCCACTGGCCCAACGCCACCACTGCTTTCACGCCTGAGCGCCGCGCAGCCACAGCGAAGGCAACCGCACTGTCGAGCGCATGCGGGTGGTACGGGGGATTGAAATATAGCCGCTCGACGCCGTCCAACGCGGCCTGGACCTGCTGGATGTCAAACATGTCGGCGACGACGACTTCAGCGCCCAAGCTCCGCAAACGGGCACTGCGTGCATCGTTGCGATGCACCATGGTCCTGGTTGGCACGCCCTTCTCCAGCAGTTGGGCGGCAACCGCGCCGCCGATCCTGCCCGTGGCACCGGTTACTAGCACGCGGGTGTTTGTCATCAGATTTCCTTTCCTAGTTGGACCGACGCTGTTACTCAGCGAAGTGACGATCGGTAGTGGTGCCATCGAGCTTCGATGGTCGAACCTCGTTGTGCTGCATATCAATTCCTCACGTGATGGCGGGCGCGGCCTCTGGCTGCTCGGTGAGCTCGGGTGCGGGTCGGCGTGCTCGCGCGGGCAGCACCGCCGCTACCGCGACCGCCGCCGCGAGCGCGATAGCGGCGCATACCAATGAGCCGACCTGCATGCCGTCGAGGAAGGCGTGGTTGACGGCGTCGCGAACGTCTGCAACTCGCCCGGCTGGTAGCTGTCCAATGACCTTGTATGCGGCGGCCATTGAGTGTTCCATTGTCGACCGGACGTCCCCGGGAAGCGCCGAGAGCCCCGACGCGGAGCCAATGCGAGCGGAGTACACCGAGGCGAATACGCTTCCGACGATCGCGACGCCGAGGGTGCCGCCCAGCTCGCGCGTGGTGTCGTTGACGGCCGAACCGACCCCGGCCTTATCGGCAGAAAGTGATCCCATGATCGCCTCGGTTGCCGGTGCGGTGGTCAGGCCGAGGCCGGCGCCGAGTAGCACCATCTGCGCGGCGATCTCCACGTAGGGCGTGGCCGCATCGGCGGTGGACGCCCATGCCAGCCCGGCCGCGAAGATCGCCAGGCCCGCGGCAACCACTGCCGTGGTGCCGATTCGCTCCACCAATCGCGGGCCGACCACGCTGGCGGCCGCGATCGAGATGGCGACCGGTAGTAAGCGCACACCGGTTTCAAATGCGCTGTAGCTCTTGATGAATTGGAAGTACTGGGTGATGACGAAGATGAAGCCGAACAGGGTGAGAAAGCCCGCGGTCACCGCGAGGCTCCCACCGGAGAATCGGCGGTTCGCGAACACCGATACATCGAGCATCGGATGCGAGCTACGCCGTTCCCACAACGCAAAAGTGGTGAGGACAACCGTGGCGATGCCGAAGCCCGTCCCGGCACGTTCACTGGTCCAGCCCCAGTTGGGCGCCTCGATGACGGTGTAGACCAGCGCGGTTACCCCAATAGCGGAGAGAATCAGCCCGGGCAAATCGACTTTCGGGGCCGCCGGATCGCGTGAGGTCGGGACAAACAGGATGCCCCCGACGATGGCCACCGCTGCAACGGGCAGATTTACCAGAAATATTGCTCCCCAAGAGAAGTGCTCAAGCAGCCAGCCGCCCGTCATCGGTCCGGCGGCGACGCCGACGCCGACCATCGCCGCCCACACGCCGATCGCTTTGGCCCGCGGTACGGGGTCGGTGAAAATGTTCGTGATCAGACCGAGCGTGGTCGGGAAGATCACTGCGTCGCCCACTCCCATCGCGGCGCGCGCCGCGATCAACGCGTCCGCCGAATTCACCTGGGCCGCCACGGCGGAGGTGATCGCGAACGCGGCAAGCCCGCCGCTGAGCCAGCCCCTTCGGCCGTAGCGGTCGCTAAGGCTGCCCGCAGACAGCAGCAGGCCGGCCATGACCAGGGTGTAGGCGTCGACGATCCATTGCAGTTGCGCGGTGTCGGCGTTCAGTTCACGGGAAAGCGTGGGCAGGGCGACGTTGACGATGGTGGCGTCGACGCTGATGACGAAGACGCTCAGGCAGATGACGGCAAGTGCGGCGATGGGATGGCCGCTGAACACGGTGTGACGGACGGAGGTGCGCATGGAAAACAAGGTAAACCTACGAGACAAATAAATCAAGTAAAAAGTTGAAACTGTTGTTGAGATGGTAGAGTACCCGGTGTGGCGCGAAGGAAGAGCTACAACCAGAACTGCCCGATAGCGCGCGGGCTCGACGTCCTGGGCGACCGGTGGACGCTGCTGATCTTCCGTGAGCTTTTTGGAGGTGCGCGCCGCTACGCCGACTTGCGGGCGGCGCTTCCCGGGATCGCCACCAACCTGCTCGCTGACCGGTTGCGCGAGTTAGAAGACGCCGGCTTGATCGACCGCACCGAACTACCGCCGCCGGTCGCGCGCACCGTTTACAACCTCAGCGGGATGGGCTGGCGCAAGGTACCGCCCGTGATTCTGGCGATCGCCACCTTTGGACTGGATTTGCTCGAACCCGCCGACAGCGCGCTCACGCCGTTGAACGGCTTTCTGGCGGGAATCCTTTTGGGCATCGACCCTGCGCGGATCGCGGAGCTGTCCACTTCTTACCGTATCGAAATCGATGGTCGCCGGTTCGATTTCGGGGTGGCCGGGGGCAGTCTGACCGCCGCACAGGGCGCACCAGCAGTCACTATCACAGCAAGCGCGGTAGATCTGATCACTGCGCGTCTGGGCAGCACAGCCGCTGAGCGGAAGGCCGCGCTGCGGCGGTGGAGATTCGACGGTCAGGAGGATGCGGTCAAAACGATGCGCACAGCGTTCAAATTGGCGGGAGATCCGGGGCTGACGATCAGCTAACCGGCCAGCCCGGCCCTACCGGTCGACGCCCGCCCGTCGTGGCAGCTTCCAATTCGGCCGCGCGTAGTGGCAGGTGTACCCGGTGGGATAGCGCTCCAGGTAGTCCTGATGTTCGGGCTCGGCCTCCCAGAACTCGCCGGCCGGGCTGACCTCGGTCACCACCTTGCCGGGCCATAGCCCGGAGGCGTCGACGTCGGCGATGGTGTCCAGGGCGATCTGCTTCTGCTCGTCGTCGATGTAGAAGATCGCGGAGCGATAGCTGGTGCCGATGTCGTTGCCTTGCCGGTTCTTGGTCGTCGGATCGTGGATTTGGAAGAAGAACTCCAGCAGGGCGCGGAAGTCGGTGCGCTCGGGGTCGTAGATGATCTCGATCGCCTCGGCATGCCCGGGGTGATTGCGGTAGGTGGGGTTAGCGTTCTGCCCGCCGGTGTAGCCCACGCGAGTGGAGATCACTCCCGGCTGCTTGCGAAACAGATCTTGCATGCCCCAGAAGCAGCCGCCCGCCAGAATCGCCTTGTTGGTACTCGTCATGGTTCAGCCTCCTTCATACGAGCATACGAAGTGCTCGACAAACCTAGGTAGAACGTGTTCTAGTTTTGACGTGACGACTCAGCGGTTCAGTCGCGCCGAACTGTCTGACGCCTTCGACGCGTACGAGCAGACCGTGGCTCGGGCCGCCGAAACCCGCGACTGGGACGCTTGGGTGCAGCAGTACACACCGGACGTCGAATACGTCGAGCATGCGGCGGGCACGATGAGAGGCCGCGACGAGGTGCTGGCCTGGATCCGCAAGACGATGACGACGTTTCCGGGCAGCCACATGGTCGCATTCCCGTCGCTGTGGTCGGTCATCGACGAGCCAACCGATCGGGTCATCTGCGAACTGGGCAACCCGATGGTCGATCCCGGCGACGGCACCGTCATCAGCGCAACCAACATCTCGATCCTCACCTATGCCGGCGATGGTTTGTGGCGTCGTCAAGAAGACATCTACAACCCGCTGCGCTTCGCACGCGCGGCGATGAAGTGGTGCAAAAAGGCGCAAGAGCTCGGCACGCTCGACGAGGACGCCGCACGCTGGATGCGCCAATACGGAGGTGGCAAATGAGCCCGGCACCCAAGCTGGTCATCGGCGCCAACGGTTTTTTGGGCTCGCATGTGACCCGCCAACTCGTCGCCGACGGCGCCGACGTCCGGGCGATGGTGCGGCCCACCGCCAATACGCGCAGCATCGACGACCTGGCCGTCGCACGCTTCGAGGGCGATGTCTTCGACACCGCTACGCTGCGCGCCGCAATGGAGGGCTGTGACGACGTGTACTACTGCGTCGTCGATACCCGGGCCTGGCTGCGCGACCCGTCGCCGCTGTTTCACACCAACGTCGAAGGCCTGCGTAACGTCCTCGACGTGGCGAAGCAGGCCAACCTGCACCGGTTCGTCTTCACCAGCACCTACGCGACCGTGGGCCGGCGCCGTGGTCACGTCGCCAACGAAGACGACCAGATCCGCTGCCGCGGGCTCACCCCGTATGTCCAATCCCGTGTCGAGGCTGAGGATTTGGTGTTGCGCTATGTCGCCGAAGAAGGGCTGCCCGCCGTGGCGATGTGCGTCTCGACGACTTATGGTGCCGGCGACTGGGGCGGCACGCCGCACGGCGCCTTCATCGCCGGCGCGGTCTTTGGCAAGCTGCCCTTCCTGATGGATGGCATCGAGCTCGAAGTCGTCGGCGTGGACGACACCGCCCGGGCGTTGATTCTTGCTGCCGAACGCGGACGCAACGGCGAACGCTACATCGTCTCCGAACGCATGATGCCGCTAAAGGAGGTCGTGCGGATCGCGGCCGACGAAGCCGGTGTGCCTCCGCCGCGCCGGTCGATCTCGGTGCCGGTGCTGTACCTGCTCGGCGCGCTGGGCAGCCTGAAGGCCCGGCTCACCGGTAAAGACGCCGAACTCAGCCTGCAGTCTGTGCGGATGATGCGCGCCGAAGCGCACGTTGACCACAGCAAGGCGGTGCGGGAGCTGAGCTGGCAGCCCAGGCCGGTCGAGGAGTCGATCCGCGAGGCCGCGCGGTTCTGGATGGGGCTGCGCGACGCCAGGGGCAAGAGCGCCGCGGCAAGCTGAACTGACGGGAATCTTCCTCGCCGCTCGCTGTTACACCTCCTATCCACGTGAGGAGATATCACCATGAGCGACCGGATTGTCTTAGAACCCAGCACCGAGCACCCGATCACGATTGAGCCGACCAGAGGCCGCGTGCAGGTCCGCGTCAACGGCCAGATCGTCGCCGACACACAAGCGGCATTAACGCTGCAGGAAGCCACTTTGCCTGCCGTGCAATACATTCCGATGCGCGACGTGGTGCAAGAAGTGCTGACCCGAACTGACACAAAGACTTATTGCCCGTTCAAAGGGGAGGCCAGCTACTACAGCGTGACCACCGGCGCTGGCGACACCGTCGACGACGCGATTTGGACGTACGAGGAGCCTTACCCAGCGGTGGCGGCAATCGCCGGGCACGTCGCCTTCTATCCCGACAAGGCCGAAATCACCGTCGACGCCGGCTAGGCCTCCGACCGGGTATCGGAGTACTCCCGTAACGACACGATCTGACCGTCGCGGGTATCCACGATGAAGCAATACGGGCTTTCGTAGTGGGCTCCCGAGGCCGTGACGCCGTCACCTTGCGCCTCGATCACGACGCTGTCGCCGTCGCTGATACACCGCAAAAGATCCAGCGTTAGCTCGACGTCGTGCCTGCGCCGCTCGATTTGGCGCTGTAATGCTGCTTTGTCGGCCGATTGCCGAGTAGCGACATTCCAGTAGGTGAAGTCGTCGCTGAGCAGAGCAAAACACTCGTCGATGTCCCCGCCCTGCAAGCACTGCAGGAACATCCACGCCAGTTCAGCCTGTGGGTTATCGAACGGCGTGATCACATCGCCATCCTGTCGCGCAGCACACCGGCGGTCAATCATGCGCGAACCGGTCGGTGTGCTGGCCCGGCCCTATGATCTGTTGGGTTGGCAGTCGCGGGGTTGGCGTAGGGGTGTAGGTGAAGCGGGCTCGCACCGTCAGGTTCCCGGGCGTGGTCAGCCCCGGAATCACCCTGGCGCCCCTACGGCGCGGCCCGCGAGATCCGTGCTTTCAAGTGCGCGACGGCGCAATGTGGCGGACCAGCTTGTTGCCCAGCGGGCCCGTCACGGCGCGGATTAGCCGCACGGCCCCCAATGCCGTGGGTTGTGCGGCATGGGGCAGCGGCGCTGAGGAATTCCTCGACGCGCTGCCGGGCATGCTGGGCGCCGACGACGACGCCTCGGATTTTCTACCGCAAGAACCAACCGTCGCCGCCGCGCACCGACGGCTGCCACACCTGCGGCTGGTTCGCACCGGGCGGGTGCTGGAGGCCTTGATCCCGGCGGTCCTCGAGCAGCGGGTGCCCGGCGCCGACGCATTCCGGGCGTGGCGTTTGCTGGTCACCAAATTCGGCACCGGCGCGCCCGGCCCGGCGCCGGCCGGGATGCGCGTACCGCCCTCGGCCGAGGTCTGGCGAGGCATTCCGTCGTGGGAGTTCCACCGCGCCAATGTGGACCCCGGACGAGCCCGTACCGTCGTGCGTTGCGCGCAGCGCGCGTCATCGGTGGAACGGCTGGGGTCATGGCCAGCCGAGCGGGCGCGGGAGGCGCTCACATCGCTGCCCGGCGTGGGCGTGTGGACCGCGGCCGAAACCGCACAGCGAGCGTTCGGTGACGCCGACGCGTTGTCGGTGGGCGACTATCACATCCCCAAGATGGTCGGCTGGACGCTGCTGGGCCGGCCGATCGTCGACGACGTCATGGTTGAGCTGCTCGAGCCGATGCGGCCGCACCGCCACCGCGTGGTCCGCTTGCTCGAAGCCACTGGATTGGCATACGAACCACGCCGTGGGCCACGGCTTCCGGTGCAAGACATCCGCGGCATCTGAGGCTGGGGTATAGCGGCTTCGGTCCATGGGTACTCGCGAGCGGACCGTGTGCCTATCAGGTTAGGGAGTAATCGATGACACAGTTCACGATTCCAGGCTTGACCGATAAGCAGGCAGCGCGGCTCGTCGAGCTGCTGCAAAAACAGCTGAGCACCTACAACGATCTGCACCTGACGCTCAAGCACATCCACTGGAGTCGGCCCCAATTTCATTGGCGTGCATGAAATGATCGATCCGCAGGTGGAAGCGGTGCGCGGTTACGCCGACGTGCTGGCCGAGCGCATCGCCGCGCTTGGCGCGGCCCCGCAGGGCACCCCGGGCGCAATCGTCAGAGACCGCACCTGGGACGACTATTCGGTCGGCCGCGACACGGTGCAAGCGCATCTGGCAGCGCTGGACCTTTGTCTACACGGGCGTCATCGAAGACATCCGCAAGGCGGTCGACGAGACGGAGGAGCTCGACAAAGTCACGCAAGACATCCTGATCGACCAGGCCGCCGAACTAGAGAAGTTCCAGTGGTTTGTGCGGGCCCACCTGGAGAGCGCGGGCGGAAAGCTGGCCCACGAAGGATCGGCCACCGAACAGCACGCCGCGAGTACCGCCCGACGTAAGACCTGACATCGGCGCAGCCGGTAGCTGAGGCGCGGCGGCAGTGGCCATAGCCCAACGCCCCTTAGGCCGCACAGCTACGGCCACACCCCGCCGATGTAGCATCGCTGCCCGGTGCCGGCGGCGCCGCTGGAGGCCGGAGCCGAAAGTGTGATCTGTGGCACAATTTAAGGGTGCCGCGGACCGGGAGTCGGGGACCGGGTCGCCCCCCGGCAGCGAAGGCTGCCGAAACGCGAAAGCGCATCGTGCGCGCGGCTCGCGAGGTGTTCAGCGAACGGGGATACGAGGCCGCGACCTTTCAGGAGATCGCCGTCCGAGCCGACCTGACCCGGCCTGCGATCAACCACTACTTCACCAACAAACGCGTGCTGTATCTAGAAGTGGTCGCGCAGACCAACGAGCTCGTTGTCGCCGCCGCAATTGAGCGGGCACGGCGCGAGACGACGCTGTTGGGCCGGTTGTCGGAGTTCGTTGCAGCGACCATCGAAGCCGATGCGCAGAACAGGTCAGCTGCGGCATTTCTGATCGCCGCCGTGTGGGAGTCGAAACGGCATCCAGAGCTGGGCGCAGTCGAAAACGACTCGCTGCGCGCCACGCGGGCCTTCCTTAACAGCGTGCTCGGCGAAGCGATCCAGCGCGGCGAGCTGACTAGCGACGCTGACATCGCGTCGCTGACCGAGATGCTGGTGGCTGTGCTGTGCGGCGTGGGTTTCTACGCCGGTTTCGTGGGCAATCGGCAAGAGTTGGACGCCATCACTGGCCTGTTGGGCCGGCTGATGGCCGGCCAGCTCTGGCAGCTGAGGAACTAACGGCTGCGCGCCAGATCGCAGCCACCGCCGCTCAAACAGTCTCGGCACAGTGATATCGCGCACACAAGCACATAGGCGACCTAACTTATTCGGTACCATGTGCGCGAGATGACTGACCTGGACGAAGTGCGTTCGGTACGGACCGAGGGCGACAGCTGGAGCATCACCGAAAGTGTCGGTGCCACTGCGCTGAGCGTCGCGGCTGCTCGTGCTGTCGAGACCGCGGCCGCTGGGCCACTGATTCGCGACCAGTTCGCCTACCTACTGGTGTCCTCGGCGGGGCCGGCGTGGGCGCGGCTGGCCAGCGCCGATCTGGAGTGGATCGGCGATGACGAGCACGGCCGCCGAGCCCACCGCGTCGCGTGCGACTGCCAGGCCGTGCGCACCCATTTCTTCGACCAGTACTTCACCGCGGCTGTGCGCAGCGGCATCCGACAGGTGGTGATTCTTGCGGCCGGGCTGGACTCGCGGGCGTACCGGCTGGACTGGCCGACCGGCACCACGGTCTACGAGATCGACCAACCCCAGGTATTGGAGTACAAGTCCGGCACGTTGCAGGCTCACGGCGCGGTTCCGACGGCAACCCGACGGCCGGTCGCGGTGGATCTGCGCGACGACTGGCCGGCCGCGCTGATCGCCGCCGGTTTCAACCGCACCCAGCCGACGGCGTGGCTGGCCGAAGGCCTGCTTCCGTATCTGCCTCCCGACGCTCAGGACCGCCTCTTCGAGAAGGTCACCGCCCTCACTGCGCCGGGCAGTCAGCTCGCGGTCGAAGCCTTCAGCCTGGCTGCGCCCACCAGCGAGCGGCGCCGGGCGGCGCGACGGGCTCGGTGGGCGCGAGTACGGGAACGACTCGGCCTCGACATCAACTTCGAAACGCTGACCTACAACGACACCCGCCGCACTGATGCCGTGCAGTGGCTGACCGACCACGGCTGGCAGGTACATGCGGTGAGCAACGCCGACGAGATGGCGCGGCTGGGCCGACCGATACCGGAAGACCTGGTCGAAGAGACGGTTAGCAGCACGCTGCTGCGAGCACGTCTGGTCGCTAACTGAGCGGCTCATAGGCATTGCGAAAGGAAGCTCGATGAGCACGTTGCGCACCGATGACGACACCTGGGACATCACCACCAGCGTCGGCTCTACGGCGGTGATGGTGGCTGCGTCCCGCGCCACCGAAACCGACCGCCCTGATGCGCTGATCAACGATCCCTACGCCAAGCTGCTGGTAGCCAACGCCGGCACCGGCGTCTGGGAAGCCATGCTCGACGAATCGATGGTCGCCAAGGTTGAGGCTATGGATGCCGAGACCGCGGCGATCGTCCACCATATGCGCGGTTATCAGGCCGTCCGCACGCATTTCTTCGACGCCTACTTCGCCGATGCTGTCGCCGCCGGTATCCGTCAGGTGGTGATCCTGGCGTCCGGGCTGGATTCACGCGCGTACCGGCTGGATTGGCCGGCCGGCACCGTGGTCTACGAGATCGACCAGCCGAAGGTGCTGGCCTACAAGTCGGGGACCCTGGCCGAGCACGGTGTGACCCCGTCGGCAGACCGCCGTGAGGTGCCCGTCGACTTGCGGCAGGACTGGCCCGCCGCACTGCGTGCCGCCGGGTTTGACCCGGCGGCGCGGACGGCGTGGCTGGCCGAGGGACTGCTGATGTATCTCCCGGCCGCCGCCCAGGACCGGCTGTTCGAGCAGATCACCGAGCTCAGCGCGCCGGGCAGCAGGATCGCGGCCGAAACCGCGGCACGCCACGCCGACGAGCGGCGTGAAGAGATGCGCGAGCGGTTCAAGCGGGTGGCCGACAAGCTCGGCTTCGAGCACACCGTCGACGTGCAGGACCTGATCTACAACGACGAGGATCGCGCCGTTGTGGTGGATTGGCTTAACGAGCACGGCTGGCGGGCCACCGCGCAACACTCCCACGACGAGATGCGGCGGTTGGGCCGCTGGGTCGACGGCGTGCCGATGGCCGACGACAAAGACGCGTTCGCCGATTTCGTCACCGCCGAAAAGCGATGAGCACCGGCCGCACCGACGACGACACCTGGGACATCGCGACCAGTGTCGGCGCCACCGCCGTGATGGTGGCCGCTGCCCGGGCGGAGGAGACAGCCAGCGAGCAGCCGCTGATCCGCGACGAGTTTGCGCAGATCCTGATCGACGGGCCGGAACTGAGCGACTTGGTGACCCGGATGTCCAGGACATACGAGGCCGATCCCGAGATAGCGGCGGTGCATCGGCACATGGTCGATTACCAGGCCGCGCGTACCCACTTCTTCGACGCGTATTTCACGGCGGCGGCGGAGGCCGGCATCCGTCAGCACGTCATTTTGGCCGCTGGACTGGATTCGCGGGCCTATCGGCTGAATTGGCCGCCCGGGACCACGGTGTACGAGGTCGACCAGCCAAAAGTGCTGGAGTACAAAGCCGTAACTCTGGTCGCGCATGGTGCCCAACCGTCCGCCGACCGTCGCGAGGTGCCCGCCGACCTTCGATTTGACTGGCTGAAAACGTTGCGGGATAAGGGTTTCGACGTCACGCAGCCCACTGCCTGGTTGGCTGAGGGATTGCTGATGTTCTTGCCGGGAGAGGCCGAGGAGCGGCTGTTCGCCGACATCGACACGCTGAGCGCGCCGGGCAGCCTGGCCTGCATCGAGGAGTTCAGCTTGGACGACGCGGCGCGGGCGGCTTATCAGAAGCGCCGGGCCAAGACCGACGAGCTGCGCAAGCGGCTCGGCGATGAAAACGTCTTCGACCCCGGCGACCTGTGGTACACCGACGACGAGCGCCGGGATCCGGCGCGCTGGTTCGAAACACATGGGTGGCGCGTCCAGTCGCTGGCCGGCAGCGACTACCTCACCCGAGTTGGGCGGGACCTTCCGCAAAACCCCGACATCGAGGCGACGTTCCGGGCTCTTTTCGTCTCCGCGGAGAAGCCGCAGGAGACGACGAGCTGAGCGCGTCTGTTGCCTGACCGGGTGGTTGATTAGGATTGGGCTTCCGCCGGTCAGGAAGGGAAACCCATGACCCGCGCCGGCGACGATGCAGAGCGCAGCGATGAGGAGGAGCGGCGCCTATGACTAGCGAAGCCGCCGCAGACGCCACCGCCGACACCGCCGCATCGGGTCGACCCGACATCCCGCAGACGGTCGCTCACCTAAGGGAAACCTTCGCCACAGGCCGGACGCGAACCGTTGACTGGCGCCGCAGCCAGCTACGCGCCATCGAGAAGATGATGGCCGAGAACGAGGCAAAGATTGCCGAGGCACTGCAAACCGACCTATGCCGCAAACCATTCGAGGCTTGGCTCGCCGACACAGCGACTACCGCCGCCGAGGCCCGCTACGCGGCTAAACACGTCAAGAAATGGATGCGCCGCAAACACCACCTGCTTGAGCTGGCGCAGTTGCCCGGTCGCGGCTGGGTGGAGTACGAGCCCTACGGGACGGTGCTGATCATCGGTGCCTGGAACTACCCGATTTATCTCACGCTCGGCCCGGCGGTCGGAGCGATCGCTGCCGGAAATACGGTGGTGCTCAAGCCTTCCGAGATCGCCTCAGCATCCTCGCGCCTGATGGCCGAGCTGGTGCCGCAATACCTCGACCGCGACGCGATCGCGGTGATCGAGGGCGATGCCGAAGTCAGCCAGCAGCTGCTGGCACAGGGCTTCGACCGCGTGCTGTTCACCGGCGGCACCGAGATCGGCCGCAAGGTCTACCAAGCGGCAGCACCACATTTGACTCCGGTCACGCTGGAACTGGGCGGCAAGAGCCCGGTGATCGTCGCCGCCGACGCCGACGTCGACGTCGCGGCCAAGCGGATCGCTTGGATCAAACTGCTCAACGCCGGCCAGACCTGCGTCGCACCCGACTACGTGCTGGCCGATGCGAAGATCCGCGACGAGCTTGTCACCAAGATCAGCGAAGCCATCACCGCCTTCGGCTCCACCGAGCCGGCCGGAATACGCATCGTCAAGCAACGGCAATTCGACCGGCTGACCGGTTACCTGTCCAACACCAAGGGCACCGTGGCGGTGGGTGGCACATCGGATCCCGCGGACCTGCGGATCCAGCCGACCGTGGTCGTCGACCCGGACCCGCAAGAACCGCTGATGACCAACGAGATCTTCGGCCCCATCCTGCCGGTGATCACCGTCGAATCCCTGGACGCGGCAATACGTTTCGTCAACTCTCGACCGAAGCCACTGTCGGCGTATCTGTTCACCAAGACCCGCGCCGTGCGTGAGCGGGTCATCAAGGAAGTACCGGCGGGCGGCATGCTGGTCAACCACCTTGCTTTCCAGGTGTCGACGGCCAAGCTGCCGTTTGGTGGCGTCGGCGCGTCGGGCATGGGCGCCTACCACGGCCGTTGGGGGTTCGAGGAATTCAGTCACCGCAAGTCGGTGCTCACCAAGCCAACCCGACCCGACTTATCGAGCTTTATCTACCCGCCGTATACAGAGAAGGCGTGGAAGTTGGCGCGCCGGCTGTTTTAGGGGTTGCCGGACGCTGACCCGACCGCAATCGACCCGAAAGGAAGTTCATGCCCGGAGTCCAGGATCGTGTCATCGTCGTCACCGGAGCGGGCGGGGGGCTGGGCCGCGAGTACGCCCTGACCCTGGCCCGAGAAGGTGCCAGCGTCGTGGTCAACGACCTCGGCGGAGCCCGCGACGGCACGGGGGCCGGACACTCGATGGCCGACCAGGTCGTGTCCGAGATCAAAGACGCCGGCGGCCGCGCGGTCGCCAACTACGACAGCGTGGCCGAGCCGGAGGGCGCGGCCAACATCATCAAGACCGCGCTCGACGAATTCGGGGCAGTGCATGGTGTGGTGAGCAACGCCGGAATTCTGCGCGACGGCACCTTCCACAAGATGTCGTTCGAGAACTGGGACGCGGTGCTCAAGGTGCACCTGTACGGCGGCTACAACGTGCTGCGCGCGGCGTGGCCGCATTTCCGGGAACAGAGCTACGGCCGCGTCGTCGTCGCCACCTCCACCAGCGGCTTGTTCGGCAACTTCGGCCAATCCAACTACGGGGCGGCCAAACTCGGCCTGGTCGGTTTGATCAACACGCTGGCGCTCGAGGGCGCGAAGTACGACATCCACGCCAACGCGATCGCCCCGGTCGCGGCGACGCGGATGACGCAGGACATCTTGCCCCCGGAGGTGCTGGAGAAGCTCAAGCCCGAGTTTGTCGCGCCGGTGGTCGCTTACCTGTGCACCGATGAATCCAGCGACAACGGAGCGGTGTTCGTCGTAGGCGGCGGCAAGGTGCAGCGCGTCGCGTTGTTCGAGAACGAGGGCGCCAACTTCGACAATCCGCCGTCGGTCGATGAGGTCGCCTCCCAGTGGGCGCAGATCACCGATCTGTCCGGGGCGAAGCAGGCCAGCTTCTCGGTACGGTGAAAGCCTGCGGAGCCGTAAAGCGCCCAGTGTGGAGTTATGCCACGCGTCGACGCCTCCCAGCGTCGATCAAGTCCACACCGGAGAGGCGCTGGCGGATAGCTCAGTCCAGCAGCGCGAGTCGGAGCTCATGCACGTCGTCCGCGGTGATGCCGGCGTCGCGCAGGTAGGCCTCCAGCGAGCCGTACGTCTCGTCGATCGTTTGCCGCGCCGCAGCCAGGTATTCCGGCCGGACGCCGAGGACCTCATCGGTTAGCCGGGCTTCGGTGAACGTCATTACCTCAGGAGCCAGTTCGGTGTCTGAGCGCTGCTGGATCATCTCCATGATCCGGGCGCGCAGCTGTGGCGCCGCCGCATTGCTGCGCAAGTAGTCGGCAAGGATGTCGCCCCTGTCCAGCCCGATTGTTTCCAGCACCAAAGCGATGACGAAGCCGGTGCGGTCCTTGCCCGCAAAGCAGTGAGCCAACACCGAGCGGCCGGCTGCAAGCAGCGAAATGACGTGTTGCACAGCGCGTTGTGCCCCGGCGTACGTGGGGAACCTGCGGTACTCGTCGACCATGTAGCGGCCGGCAGCCTCGGCAACAGACTCGTCGCTGGGCTTGTCGGTCATCAGCCGTTTGAACGCATGCTCATGCGGGGGCTCGCCGTCGGCGTCGCATTGGTCGGCGGCGAGGTCGGGGATCGGCAAAAGGTGAATGCCGACTCCGTCGGGCACCTGTCCCGGTCCGCGGCGCTGTACCTCGCGAGGCGAGCGCAAGTCGGCGACATCGGTGACGCCGAGCCGGCGCAGCGCGGCCCGCCCCTCGTCGTCCAGGCTGCTCAACTCACCTGAGCGGAACAGCCTGCCGGGCCGGATACCCGCGGACACGGCAACGTCGCGGAAATTCACCGCACCGGGAAGCTCCCGGATCTCAGTGGTCACTGAGTAACCGCCGAAGCGAAAACGCTTTTCTCGCGGCCGATTTCAGCACGGGCAATGGAGCGCAAGTGCACCTCGTCTGGCCCATCGAAGATGCGCATCGCGCGGTGCCAACCGTACAGGCGGGCCAGCGGTGTGTCGTCGCTGACTCCGGCGGCGCCGTGCACCTGAATGGCGCGGTCGATCACATCGCACGCCACCTGCGGGGCCACCGCCTTGATCTGCGAGACCAGTAGGTGTGCGGCCTTGTTGCCGTGTTGGTCGATGGTCCACGCGGCCTTCTCGCACAGCAGCCGGGCTTGGTCGATCTCGTTGCGGGACTTGGCGATTGACTGCTGCACCACGCCCTGCTCGGCCAGCGTCTTGCCGAAAGCCACCCGGCTGCGGGCGCGGTCGACCATCAATGCCAGCGCGCGTTCGGCGGCGCCGAGGGCGCGCATGCAGTGGTGGATGCGGCCCGGCCCCAGCCGCGCCTGGGCGATCGCGAAACCCGCACCGTCTTCGCCCAGCAGATTGGTCGCCGGTACCCGCACGTTGTCGTAGATGACCTCGCAGTGGCCGTGCTGGTCCTGCCAACCGAACACCGGAGTAGAGCGCACGACCGTCACCCCCGGGGTGTCCATCGGCACCAGGATCATCGACTGCTGTTGATGGGCCGCGGCGTCGGGATTGGTGCGGCCCATCACGATCAGGATCTTGCAGCGCGGGTCGGCCGCTCCGGAGGTCCACCACTTGCGGCCGTTGATGACGTAGTGGTCGCCGTCGCGGGTGATGGTGGTTTCGATGTTGCGGGCGTCGCTGCTGGCGACCGCCGGTTCGGTCATCGAGAACGCGCTGCGGATCTCGCCGTCGAGCAGTGGTTGCAGCCATTGTCGGCGCTGCTCGTCGGTGGCGAACAGGTGCAGGATCTCCATGTTGCCGGTGTCCGGTGCGGCGCAGTTGAGCACTTCGGGCGCGATCTCCAGACTCCAGCCCGTCAGCTCGGCCAGCGGGGCATAGTCCAGGTTCGTCAGCCCCGACTCGGGGGGCAGAAACAGGTTCCACAGCCCGCGCTGTTTGGCCTTGGCTTTGAGGTCCTCGATAATCGGCGGCACGGTGTGGTCGTGGGGGCCCGCTTCGTGGCGGTAGCGGTCGTACTCGGCCTCGGCCGGAAACACGTACTCGGTCATGAAGTCGGACAGTCGCTTGTGGTAGTCACTGGCCTTGGCCGACATGGCGAAATCCATGCCCGTCACGATAGGCCACCGGCATGCGGGACGAGCAGACGCATTGGCTGCCTGACGCGGGCCTCCGCTAGTGCTCAGTGTGGACGGGTCGCATCGGCCCGAAAAGGAGGCGGGCCATCGGGTTAGGGTAGCGGGGCAATCCAACGGCGCAGGAAAGTACAGGAAAGTAGATGTACGCGCGATGACAGATACGCAGACGACGGTTGGGGTGGTCGCCGAGTCGGGAACGGACGAGCGGCGGGTCGCACTGGTACCCAAAGCGGTGGCGCCGCTTACGAAAAGCGGTGTCGCGGTCGTCGTCGAATCCGGGGCGGGCGCACGGGCGCTGTTACCCGACGAGCTCTACACGGCCGCCGGTGCCAGCATCGGTGACGCGTGGGCCGCCGACATCGTCGTCAAGGTTGCGCCGCCGACCGCGGACGAGGTCACCCGGCTGCACCGCGGCCAGAGCCTGATCGGCTTTCTCGCCCCGCGCAACGCCGATAACCAGATCGAGGCGCTGCGGGCCGCGGGTGTGCAGGCGTTCGCGCTGGAGTCGATACCGCGGATTTCGCGGGCGCAGTCGATGGATGCGCTCTCGTCGCAAGCCAACGTCGCCGGATATAAGGCGGTGCTGCTCGCCGCGTGGGAGTCGACCCGGTTCTTTCCGATGCTGACCACGGCGGCCGGCACGGTGAAGCCGGCGACTGTGCTGGTGCTCGGTGTCGGGGTGGCCGGGCTGCAGGCGCTGGCGACGGCCAAACGATTGGGTGCCCGCACCACCGGCTACGACGTGCGACCCGAAGTCGCCGACCAGGTGCGCTCCGTGGGTGCGCAGTGGCTCGACCTCGGCATCGACGCCGTCGGGGAGGGCGGATACGCGCGCGAGCTCACCGAGGAGGAACGCGAGCAGCAACAGAAAGCGCTGGAGGAGGCGATCACCGGCTTCGATGTCGTCGTCACTACAGCTCTCGTGCCGGGCAGGCCGGCGCCGCGGTTGGTGACCGCGGCGGCGGTGGAGGGGATGAAGCCGGGCAGTGTGGTGGTGGACTTGGCCGGGGAGGCCGGCGGAAACTGTGAATTGACCGAACCCGGCCGCACCGTGGTCAAGCACGATGTCACCATCGCCGCGCCGCTGAACCTGCCGGCGACCATGCCTGAGCACGCCAGCGAGCTCTACAGCAAAAACATCACGGCCTTGTTGGAGCTATTGGTCAAGGACGGGAAGCTGGCCCCCGACTTCGACGACGAGGTCGTGGCGGCGGCATGCGTCACCCGCGCCGGCGACGATGCAGAGCGCAGCGATGAGGAGGAGCGGCGCCAATCAACCAACGCCGGCGACGATGCAGAGCGCAGCGATGAGGAGGAGCGGCGCCAGCAACTCAAGGAGGACAGCTAGATGTATGACGAACTTCTGGCGAATCTGGCGATCCTGGTGCTCGCCGGGTTCGTCGGGTTTGCGGTGATTTCCAAGGTGCCCAATACTCTGCACACTCCGCTGATGTCGGGCACCAACGCCATCCACGGCATCGTCGTCCTCGGCGCGCTGGTGCTGCTCGGTCGTATCGAGCACCCGTCGATCGCTTTGCAGATCATTCTGTTCGTTGCGTTGGTCTTCGGGACCCTCAACGTCATCGGCGGTTTCATCGTCACCGACCGGATGCTGGGCATGTTCAAAGGCAAGAAGCCGGCTCCCTCCGGCGACGATGCGGCCCGGGCGGCGGCCCAAGCAGGGGCTGGACAACCGGACGCCGTTAAGACCGGGACGGACGGGCAAGGTCGATGAACTACCTGGTCACCGTCCTCTACATCACCTCGTTCGCGCTGTTCATCTACGGGCTGATGGGCCTGACCGGGCCCAAGACCGCGGTCCGAGGCAACCTGATCGCCGCGGTGGGTATGGCCATCGCCGTGGCGGCCACCCTGGTCATGGTCCGCCACACCCACCAGTGGCCGCTGATCATCGCCGGCCTGGTCCTCGGCGTCGTGCTCGGCGTGCCACCGGCACGGCTGACCAAGATGACGGCGATGCCGCAGCTGGTGGCGTTCTTCAACGGGGTGGGCGGCGGCACTGTCGCGTTGATTTCGCTCTCGGAGTTCATTGAGACCGCTGGCTTCTCCGCATTCCGGTATGGCGAGTCGCCGACCGTGCACATCGTGGTCGCCTCGCTGTTCGCCGCGATCATCGGGTCGATCTCGTTTTGGGGATCGATCATCGCGTTCGGCAAGCTGCAGGAGATCATCTCTGGCCGTCCGATCGGCGTCGGCAGGGCACAACAGCCGCTGAATGTGCTGCTTCTCGTGGCGGCCGTGGTGTGTGCAGTGGTCATCGGATTGGGCGCGCATCCGGGCACCGGCGGGGTGTCGTTGTGGTGGATGATCGGCCTGCTGGCCGCTGCCGGGGTGCTCGGCCTGATGGTGGTGCTGCCCATCGGCGGCGCGGACATGCCCGTCGTCATTTCGATGCTCAACGCGATGACCGGTCTATCGGCCGCCGCGGCCGGCCTGGCGCTGAACAACACCGCGATGATCGTCGCCGGCATGATCGTCGGCGCCTCCGGCTCGATCCTGACCAACCTGATGGCCAAGGCGATGAACCGCTCCATCCCGGCGATCGTCGCCGGCGGGTTCGGTGGTGGCGGCATGGCTCCCGGCGGTGACGGCGGCGGCGACAAGCACGTCAAGTCCACGTCGGCAGCCGATGCCGCTATTCAGATGGCCTACGCCAACCAGGTGATCGTCGTGCCTGGCTACGGTATGGCCGTCGCGCAGGCCCAACACGCGGTCAAGGACATGGCGAGCTTGCTTGAATCCCGCGGCGTGCCAGTCAAATATGCGATCCACCCGGTCGCCGGCCGGATGCCCGGGCACATGAATGTGCTACTGGCGGAGGCCGAAGTCGACTACGACGCGATGAAGGACATGGACGACATCAACGACGAGTTCGCCCGGACCGACGTCACGCTCGTGATCGGCGCCAACGACGTCACCAACCCGGCGGCTCGCAACGAGCCGAGCTCACCCATCTATGGCATGCCGATCCTCAACGTGGACAAGTCCAAGTCGGTGATCGTGCTGAAGCGGTCGATGAATTCGGGTTTCGCGGGCATCGACAACCCGCTGTTCTACGCCGATGGCACCACCTTGCTGTTCGGTGACGCGAAGAAGTCAGTGACCGAGGTGAGCGAGGAACTGAAGGCGCTTTAGACCGGTGGATAGGCCGGCGGCGGGTAGCCCTGGCCATCGGTTACCCCGCGGAGCCCCCAGGTGAAGTATTTAAAGAAAAACTCGAGCTCGTCGGAGAAGTCGTAGCTGGGATCCGGATCCATGTGACCACCTCTCGACCGCGACGTTTCTAGCTCCGCAGTCTAGTCCCATCCGGCAACGGCGCGACAGCCGATGAGCGGCTTGAATAGAGTATCCAACTAGTTGATCGACACTGCCGAAACGAGTCCACATGCCATCCGACCTCAGTCCCAACGGGCTCTCCCGCCGCGAGGAGCTGCTGGCCGTTGCCACCAAGCTGTTCGCTGCGCGCGGTTACCACGGCACCCGGATGGACGACGTCGCCGATGTAGTGGGCTTGAACAAGGCAACGGTGTATCACTACTACGCCAGCAAGTCGCTGATCCTGTTCGACATCTACCGTCGTGCTGCCGAGGGCACACTGGCGGCGGTTCACGATGACCCGTCGTGGACGGCCCGGGAGGCGCTCTACCAGTACACTGTCCGGCTGCTCACCGGAATTGCGAGCAATCCCGAGCAGGCGGCCGTCTACTTCCAGGAGCAGCCCTACATCACCGAATGGTTCACCGAGGAACAGGTCGCTGAGATCCGCGAAAAGGAAGCCCAGGTCTACGAACATGTGCACGGCCTGATCGACCGCGGCGTCGCGAACGGCGAGTTCTACGACTGCGACTCCCACGTACTGGCGCTCGGCTACATCGGTATGACGCTGGGCAGCTATCGCTGGCTGCGGCCCAGCGGTCGGCGCACCGCCAAGGAGATCGCCGCCGAATTCAGCACCGCGCTGCTGCGCGGCCTGATCCGCGACGAGTCGGCTCGTGCACAGTGGTCGCTCGGCGACGACGCTAAAACGCGAACCGATACAGCCGGTCGTAGTTCCTGATTGCCGGGATGGCGGAGACCAACCGGTAAAGCAGGCGTTGCGGCTTCAGCGGGATCTTCGCCGGGTCGATGGACGCCGACGTTTCGAGCAGTTTCAGCCGGGGGCTCCAGTCCATGAGTTCATGGCCGTCTCGGCTGCCCCACTTGACGATGCCGGACGTGAAGATCTTGGAAAGCCAAGGGCCCGATGGTTGGGTGATGTCAGCCAGCAGCTCACCGGTGCTGAAACGATCGGTCAGCCGCTGCAGCAGGTCGCTTACTTCGGTTGCGGTGAGATACATCAGCAGCCCTTCGGCGATCACCAACGCGGGGCCGCGCGTGGGCGTCTGCTCCAACCACTTCGGGTCGGTCACCGACGACGCGATCATCCGGTACCCGTCGTGGTCGTCGTATAACTTGCGCCGTAAGTCGATGACGCTGGGCACGTCGACGTCAAACCACTGCACTCCCGGCGGGGGGTCAAGCCGAAACGCGCGGCTATCGAGTCCGCACCCCAAATGCAGGACAACAGCATCGGGATGACGGTGCAGAAAATCGGCGGCCCAGTCATCAAGCTGCTTAGCACGTAATACGACCATGAATTGGTTCGTCGCCGGCAGCATCGCCCACCGCATCCGCCCGAAGTCATAGTCAATCCGGTCCACGGCCTCGGCGGCAGCCCGGTCACCGAGAACTGGCCGCGGCAAACGGCTTTCATAGGCCCGCAGGTAGAGCGTGCAGAGATTGGTCCACTCCACCGAACCCCAGCGCACGCTGCTGAAGTCGACCTTGTCCGACTGCTCTGTCACCGCCTTCTCCTGTCGGCGCGATAGTCGGTCCACCGCCGCAACAGTTCGTTGCGGTAGTCGCTGACGCAGAACTCACAGAAGTCCCGGAAATCCTCCAGCCGCTCCCGTTGTTCGGCGCGATCCTTGTCCAACAGCGACAGGCCGAACTCGGCCACTTCGACGCCAGGCCGCATCAGGGCCAGTTGCACGTTCAAGACGCTGGTGAATCCGCCGGGGGTGACGCGGTAATGGTGCTGGCGTGACGCGGCGGGCAGCCGCTGGATCATGCCGCCCTCCTGGAGTTGACGCGCCACAGTGCTGACCGACGCTTTGCTCACCGACAGCGCCGCGGCGAGTTGCGACAACGATTGCTGCGGCGGGTCGCAAATCATCAGCCACCCGTAGACCCGGCCCATCGTGCGCGTGGCACCCAGCATCTCGAAGAACAAGCCGACCCGGTCGACGAACTCCGCTTCTTCAGGCGACATAGCGCCTTTGTCATTAACGTTCAGTATGGACTGAACGTACCATACATTGCGTTCGGCGTGGAGCCGGCGCCTAGAGCGCGACTGTCTTCAAATGGGTGTCGAGGAAGGCCAGCTGATCGGTGATGACGCGGTCGAAGGCTTCGCCGACGTAGATGTCGAAGTGACCCTCGGGGTAGACCTCGATCTCGCCTCGGGGTGCCTTGGCGGCGAGACGCAACGTGGCAGCGGCGGGCGCGACCGAGTCGCGTTCGCACACACAGAACAAGATCGGGCAGGTGATCTTCGCGGCGGCTCGGCCGGGTCGATAGCTGATGATCTTGATGCCGAAGCGGGCAGCTACTTCATTGCGGATCTGCGTTCCGTCGGGCACCAACCGCAGGAATCCCGGGTAGGCGTCGGGTGCGTTCATCAGCGCCACCCCGTCTGGGTGGCCGACCACCGGCACCATCACCGGCGGCTTGCCGAGCCGGGCACCGACGAGGTCGCGCACCGCCAGTGCAGTAATGCGCGCCTTGACCAAGGGGTTCAGCGTGCGCGCCGAGGCAATGCCATCGGTGAAGGGACACTGAGCGACGACGGCCGCGATACCCGGCAGTCGCGCCGCCGTGGCGATTACATGACCGCCGCTAAAAGAGGTACCCCACAAGCCGAGCCGGTGGGCGTCGATCCCCGCCAGAGTGCGGCCGTAGGCAACGGCGGCCGCCCAGTCCTGCAACTGCATGCCGATGTCGAGGAGCTGCCGGGGCTCGCCTTCACTGTCACCGAAGTTGCGATAGTCGAAAACCAGGCAGGCATAGCCGGCAGCACAAAAACGTTCGGCATAGGCGTCGAGCCGCATGGTGCGCACCCCGCCCAGGCCGTGAGCCATCACCAGCAGGGGCGCCTCGCCAGTCGCTTCCGGCCGGTAGAGCCATGCGCTGATGCGTTCACCACCGGAGTTGAACTGCACATCCGCACGCTGCACCATCAGTGCCTCCATTCTTGCTCCGGTGTCGCCGTGTGATACTGCCATCCGATGACCACAAGCATGCTGCAGCGGCTGGCAACGGTCGTGGGCGCTAAGCACGTCATCGCCGATCCCGACGTGCTGGCCGCCCGCGGTGTCGACCACACCGGTCGCTATCGCGGCCAAGCGAGTGCGCTGGTGCGTCCCGGCTCCACCGACGAGGTGGCCGAGGTGCTGCGCATGTGCCGCGATGCGGAGGTACCCGTCACCGTCCAAGGCGGATGCACCTCGCTGGTCGCCGGCACCGTTCCCGAGCACGGCGATGTGCTGCTGTCCACCGAGCGACTGAACACCGTCGGCCCGGTCGACAGCATCGAGCGCCGCCTCCACGCCGGCGCCGGGGCCACTCTGGCCGCAGTGCAGCGGGCCGCGAATGCGGCCGGACTGGTCTTCGGCGTCGACTTGGCCGCCCGCGACACGGCGACCGTCGGCGGCATGGCCTCCACCAATGCCGGCGGACTGCGCACCGTGCGCTACGGCAACATGCGCGAGCAGGTCCTCGGCTTGGACATCGCGTTGCCCGACGGCTCGGTGCTACGCCGGCACAGCAGGGTGCGTGCCGACAACACGGGCTACGACTTGCCCGCGCTGTTCGTCGGCGCCGAGGGCACTCTCGGCGTCATCACCGCGCTCGACTTGCGTCTGCACCCCGCGCCGTCGCACCGGGTGACCGCGATGTGCGGCTTCGCCGACCTCGGCGCATTGGTCGATGCCGGCCGAGTATTCCGCGATCTCGACGGCATCGCGGCCCTGGAACTGATCGACGGCCAAGCCAGTGCCCTAACCGCAGAACGCTTCGGGGTAGCCGCGCCGGTGAGCGGGGACTGGCTGCTGTTGGTGGAGTTGGCGGGCGATCACGACCAGACTCCGCGGCTGGCCGACGCCTGGGACGCCGTGTCGATGTGCGGTGAGCCCGCGGTCGGTGTGGACGCCGGTGCGCAGCAGCGGCTCTGGCGGATACGCGAGTCAGTGTCCGACGTTCTCAATGCGTATGGGCCGCCGGTGAAATTCGATGTATCACTGCCACTGTCGGCCGTCAGCGGATTTGCGCAGGAGGCCGCCGAGCTGGTGCACCGCCATGCTCCCGACGCGCTGCCGCTGCTGTTCGGCCACATCGGCGAGGGCAATCTGCATCTCAATGTGCTGCGCTGCGCGCTCGAGGAGGAACGCGAACTGTACGGGGCCATGATGGAGTTGATCGCCGGCTGCGGCGGCAACGTCAGCTCCGAACATGGCGTGGGCAGCCGCAAACGGGCTTACGTCGGCATGTCGCGCCAACCGGCCGATATCGCGGCAATGCGGACGGTCAAGCGGGCTTTCGACCCAACCGGCTACCTCAACGCCGCGGTGCTGTTCGACTAATCGGGTGCTTTGATGCCCACCGCGTGGCGCAGCTGCGCCAAAAACTGGTCGGCGTCGTCGCTTCGCACCATGTAGTGCGAGATCGCGATCCGTATTGCGGCTGCGGCCTTCACGGCGCCGCCGGGCCCTGGAAGCAGGCGTTGCAGTCCTTCGCGCATCTCCGGAATGACCCGGGAGAACTGCGCGATGACATGCTCGGGCTCGATGTCGACCATGCGCACACCCGAGTAGGAGTGTTGGTACTCGACGATGAATCGTAACGCGGCGTCGAGCTTATCGGCACCTTTGAGACCAGCCGTCGCCCGGGCTAAACCGCTTTCGAAATTTTGCCGCTCGTAGCGTGAAAACGCATCCAGCAACTCCTCTTTCGACGCGAACCAGCGGTAGAGGGTTGGGCGCGAGACGTGCGCCTGCGCGGCGACGTCGGAGAGGCTGAGCTTACGTTTGCCGTTGCGGCTGATCACCTCGGCGGTGGCCGCGAGAATGCGCTGCCGGGTCGAAGTGTCGGCTTCAGCGGTCGACGGGTGGTTCACATCCAAAACTTTACAAAATTTGGTCGAAGTGTCACGCTGTTTCAGTGCCACTGTCTTGGTTTTTAGCGGGGGACGTTCCGCCCGCAAACGAGGTAGCTGACCACCAAATCCTAGACGCTCGTCGTGACTGAAGCCGAGGCCACCGTGCCGGCCCGTCCTCCCCGCGCCGTCGTCGTCACCGGAGCATCGTCACCGGTCGCTCGCGCCATGGCGGCTCGATTGGCTCAGCGCGGTGATCTGGTGCTGATGGGCAGTCGGCGCCCCGACATCTGTGAGCGACTTGCCGCTTGCCTTCGGACCCAGGGCGCGACGGCGTTCGCCGCCCACCTCGACCTCGCCGAAACCTCGTCGATCGATAGGTTCGTCGAGTCTGCGCGCTATCTCGTCGGTGAGGTGGACGTGCTTGTCACCGACGCTGGCCTGTCGGCCGGCAAAGCGCATGTGGTTGGTGCGCAACACCTTGCGGCACAAGTGATTCCGCCGATGATGCGGCGTGGACGCGGCGACGTTGTTCTGTTGAGTCCCGACATCCTTGCCCGCTCAACGCCGCCGACGACTGCGGCGTGCCGGCGAGCGCTCGACGCGTGGTTATCGGGGTTGGACGCCGAATTCGTCGGCACCGGCGTGCGGGCATCGATCCTGCGCTCCGGCTATCCCCGCGGCCGCGTGGCACCCGACGACGTGGCATGCGTGGTCGCCGCGATGGTCGGCTCCCGCGAACCCATGCAATTGCGCCTCGTCGAGGTCATTTCACATCTCCCCGCATCGGCACCGACCAACGAGCGAAGGGTTCGATGACCGTTGCCAACCCGACCCGTGGACTAACCGGACCGCCGGCGCACCAACACTGACTGCTGAATGCCGCCTACCGCTCCGCGATCGTCGAACAGGGTGCCGATCGTTGTTCCGATGCCGTCCGCGCCGTAATTGGTCTCGGCGCGAATGCCGATCCACTCGCCCTCCGGGATGCGGTGCACATGCACCACGAGGTCGTTGTTGAGGAAAGTCCATGTGGTGATATCGAGTTTCGACCCGATGCCGTTGGCGCAATCAGCCACCGCGAAGAGTCGCTCCAGTGGCGTCATGGTTTCACCGTTGACGAGTTTTACCGTCGGTTTGATCCACGACTCCCCCGGGCCTGCGTTGAGCGGCGGGGTCAGCCAACGCCAGTCCAGGCTGTGCACGTAGTTGCGGTCGAAATCCTTTTCTAGGTTGCGGCTGCGGCCTTGAGCTAGCGGGCCAAGCGGCGGCGCCGCCGAGTGCGCCACGTCGGCAGTGTCGAGCTGCTGCAGCCGCCACCCGTTGGCACGGGCGACGGGTCTTGATTGACCGTCTGGTCCCGGGCCCAGCATCTCGGCGCTGACCAATTCGATCTGTCTGCCGGGGCGTTCGACGCGTGAGCGGACCCAGAAGTCACCCTCGGCCGGAACCGGTCCCAACAGGTCGACGACAACCCTGCTGAGCCGGGTGTCGTCGCGGCGGGCGCAGCGCTCAAGTGCCCGCACCAACAGCGCCGACACCGGTGCGGCGTGCTGGATCGCCGCCGACCAGGTGCTTCGCACCAGATCGGTCGCGTTGAACTTCTCTCCCAGCGGATCAGCAGCGTCGACCAGCTCGTAGTACGAGTCAGTCATACTTCACCTTTCCGGCGGGTCACGGCAGGCCGGCGCCGGGGACGTCGACGGTGATGGTGTCGAGCCGGGAGAGCCGGGTTCCTGCGACACGCTTGGGGTACGCATCGGTGCTCGACAGCAGAAACAGCATGCGCCGTTGTGGCCCGCCCAGGGTGCAGGCGATGGCGGCGCGCACACCGATGTCGATCCGATCCGTCACCGTGCCGCCGGCAGTGATCCGCTCGAACTGGTGCGCCAGCGTCATCGCAGTCCACACGCCGCCCTCGGCGTCCAGCGCGATACCGTCGGGCGGGCCGTCCAGCCCGTCGGCGAATACCCGGCGGTCGCTGAGGGCACCGTCTTGCGCGATGGTGAAGGCGGTCAGCCGTCGCCCGATGGACTCGGCGACGATCAAGGTACGACCGTCCGGGGTGATCACCATGCCGTTGGGGAACTCGAGGTCGTCGCCGACGAGGGTCACCGAGTTGTCGGTATCCAGGCGCACGATGACGCCACCCTCGAAGGCCTGCGATCCGATGTAGGCGCGCCCGGCCTGGTCGACGACCATGTCGCCGAGGTTGGCGGGCACTTCGGCCGCGAGGTCGGCGATCGTGGTCACCGCGTCGCCGTCGTAGCGCAACACCAGCCGGTCTTCGGTCGAGGTGATCAGCAGCGAGCCGTCTGGCCGGAACCCCAGCCCGGACGGGCTGTGCCCGGGCAGCGGCAACGTCGTCATCGAGCCGCCTAGGGTGACGGTGTGCACCGCCTCACCGAGCA
Organism: uncultured Mycobacterium sp.; assembly: GCF_964249325.1. Lineage (NCBI taxonomy): Bacteria > Bacillati > Actinomycetota > Actinomycetes > Mycobacteriales > Mycobacteriaceae > Mycobacterium > uncultured Mycobacterium sp. The sequence goes on from NZ_CAXUCH010000027.1 coordinate 27,144, forward strand.
TGTCGGAGAACCACAGCAGTCCTTCGAACCAGCGCGGGCCTTCGCCGAAACAGAAGCCCTTGGCTAATCGCGTCAGCTGGTCAACGGGCGACGACATGCGATGCATCCAATTCTCGTGCGATTGCGCCGTGGTAGGCGTCGATGTGGGCGGGGTTGACGATCTGGGAGAAAGTGTCCGGCAGCGGCGCGTCCTTGTACGCCTCGAGCGTCATCGTCCGGGTGAACAGCGTGAGGCCATGGCCGGGAGTAGTGAAGTGGTATTCAATCGTCATCCGCCCGTCCAGGCCGCGGTCGCCGTTGTGGTCATGACCCAGGCGGCCGACCGAGTTGAACACAAATAGCTTGGGCCGCAAGGCAATTGCCAGATGCCAGGTGAAGATTCGGTTGCTGTCCGGGCCTGTCTCCGCCCAGGTGTCGCCGACCTGCAGCGGGCGCTTGTCCGGCAGGTCGGTGATCTGCGCGCTGCCCGGATAGGTTTTAGTCCAGTTCGCTGGATTGGTGACGAAGTCGTAGATGGTCTCCGGGGGATGACGGAACGCCGTTTCGGAGCTGATGGTGACGATGCCCAATTGATTGCCCCTCCTACTGCGACGACACCAACCGCGGCTTTACAGACTAGCGCACGAGTGTCACGCGGGTTCTGCGGGTAGTGTGCCTAGCGTGGATGACAGCTACAGTACGCAGCGGTCTTGCCGGCGCGGCCGTATCGACTGGTCGTGACGGTGCAGCGGCATGTATTTCTCGATCACTCACCCGATGCACAGCCACCCGTACCATCCGGAATTGGTCTGCGGGGACGGTATTTCCACGGTCGCCGCGGCAGCTGAAGCGGCCGGGTTCCACGGGTTCGGGTTCACCGACCATCCGGCTCCCACGCAACGCTGGCTCGACGCCGGCGGTCACGATGCGCTGGACCCGTTCGTGGCGATGGGTTTCGCCGCCGCGCGCACCAGCACGTTGCGGCTGATTCCCAACATCGTGGTGCTGCCGTACCGAAACCCCTTCCTGGTGGCCAAGTGCGGCGCGACGCTGGATTTGTTGTCCGGTGGCCGGTTCACTCTGGCGGTCGGCGTGGGCTATCTCAAACGCGAGTTCGCTGCCCTCGGAGTCGACTACGACGAGCGGGCCGACCTGTTCGACGAGGCGCTGGAAGCGATCCGCGCCGTGTGGACCACCGACGACCTGTCCTTCGACGGCAGGCACTTCACCGCCCGCGGCATCACCGCCCACCCGCGGCCGGTGAGTCAGCCCCATCCCCCGATCTGGATCGGCGGCAATACCGGGGCGGCCCGCCAACGCGTGGTCAAGCACGGCAACGGCTGGTGTCCTTTCCCTGCCCCTGCCGGGCTGGCTGCGACGGCTCGCACGGCGGCCATCGACTCGATCGAGCGCCTTGCCGCCGGTATCGAGGATTTGCGCCGCCGCTGCGACGCAGCGGGGCGAGATTGGTCGGCGACTGACGTGGTATTCACGAACTTCGACGGCGGCAGCCCGGCAAACGAGGACTTCAATGCCGACGCCTACCTGACCGGCCTGGACAAGCTGGCCGCGTTGGGCGTCACCTGGGTGCAGGTCGGCTTGCCCGGTGACAGCCTGGCGCACGTGCTGGAGACCATCGACCGGTTCCGGACCCTGGTGATCGACGCTGCCTAACGGTAAGCCTTCACAAGTTTCGGCGGAAATGTCACTCTCCGTGTGTGACCACCGAATCGGAGCAGACGCATTGGTCGGTTAGCGGCCTACTTGACTTGTTCGACGTGCAGCCCGCGGAGGCCGATCGGTTCACCGGCGAGACCAGTATCGCCGGCCAGGACGACCGGCAGGTGGTGGAGGGCACGCAGGTGCTGGCGCAGGCGATTGTCGCGGTGGCCAAACGGTTTCCGGACAAGTCGGTGCGCTCAGCGCACGCGGTCTTCGCCCGCGCCGTGATGGTTGGCCCGCCGGTCGAATTCGCCATCGACGTCGTACACGAGGGCCGCTCTACCGCCACCGCCGTCGTTTCGGTGCAGCAGAACGGCCGGCGCTGCATCACGGTGACTGCGCTGGCCGACGTCCCGTCGCCGGACGTCATCCGCCACCATCTGCCTCGTCCCGAGGTGGCACCACCAGCTGCGGCGAACCCGTCCCCGATGCCGATGGTCGGCCGGGAAGTGCGGCTGGTCGACGTGGTCGACGTCAATAGCCCCGATGAGGTCGGGCCGCCGGAGCTGTATGCCTGGGTGCACTACGACCCGATCCCCGCCCGTGACGACCTGGCCAAGGCGCTCGTCGCGTATTTCACTGGCCACCTTGGGATCTCGACCACGATGCGCGCCCATGAGGGCATCGGCACCAGCCAGGCCCATCTGACCGTGTCCACCGCGCCGATGACGATCGCGGCCAGCTTCCATGAGCCGGTGTCGTGGACCGGGTGGTTGCTCTACACGCATGAGAGCACCCAGGTCGGGGCGGGCATGTCGTATGTGCGCGGCGCGGTGCACACCGAAGAAGGTGAACTTATCGCGTCGTTCGCCCAGGAAGCGCTGATCCGGCCGTTGCGGCAGACCGACACCGCGATCAAAGCCCAGGCGCGGTTATAACCGCGTTACGGCTGTAACGGCAGCTCGGCGACGACGTCGGCGAGCGTCTCATCGAAGCTGAGGTAGCCCTTGATCGGCAGGCTCTCGGGCGGCGGGTCCACGTAGCTCCAGGACACGTCGTCGACAACGACGTCGCCGACGACGGCCCGCCAATACGTCGCGAAACCCTTGTAGTTGCAATAGCTCGACGTCTCGGTCCGCTGCAGTACGTCGGTGTGGACATGCGAAGGATTCACGTAGAGCCGCGGCTGCAGCGCGGTCTCGAAAACGATCACGGTGTCGTCGGTGTCGACCAATGTCGTGCCGGCGATTGCGACGCGCAGGTGGCGCTTCGTCGGTCGGCAGTCGACCCGGTGATACGGGTTGGGCGGATAGTGGACGAGCTTGCGGCCCTCCTCGAGCCAGGTGTCGACCGCATCCCAGGGCACATGGACGAAGCCTCGCGCTTCGGGTACCGGCTCGCTGGGTAGCCCGTCGACCTCGTCGGCGGGGAATGCATAGCTGAGTGGACGATTCCGTCGATGCACCAGCAGGGCCCGCTCGGTGTCGATGACGATCTGCCCATCGCGAAAACCTTGAACCCGTCGCGGATGCGGCTCGACGTACACCGGGCGGTCAGGCAGCGGTGGGGCGAACCAGCCGGCAGGATTGCTGCTCAGCGGGCCTCGCCCGGCGACCAGACTCACGTAACGATCCTACGGTCGTTGTCCGCGAGCGCCTTCTGTAGCAGCGGGACGGTTTCAAGATCCTCGAGCGCCGCGACGCCTCGCCGCACACCTTTCTTTCGAGCGCAATGCTGTCGGCCTGCATGCCGCCCAGGCCTAGGCCCGTTTTCCGCATAGTTGGCGGTTAAGGTTTGTGGTTTTGGATGTT
>NZ_CAXUCH010000028.1:0-386 GCF_964249325.1 uncultured Mycobacterium sp.
TAGAAGAGCTCAGTGCGCGTAGGCCTCCACCGGCGGGCACGAGCACACCAGGTTGCGGTCGCCGTAGGCGCCGTCGATGCGGCGCACCGGCGGCCATACCTTTGGCCGGAACGTCTTGCCCAGCGGGTAGGCCGCCTCTTCTCGGCTATACGGGTGATCCCAGTCGGCCACCAGCAGGCACTCGGCGGTGTGCGGGGCGCCGCGCAGCGGATTGTCGTCGGCCGGCCACTGCCCGGTGCGCACCTTGTCGATTTCGGCGCGGATCGCGATCATCGCCTCGCAGAACGCGTCGACTTCGGCCAGGCTTTCGCTCTCGGTGGGCTCGACCATCAGCGTGCCGGCTACCGGGAAGCTCATCGTCGGTGCGTGAAAGCCGTAGTCAGCCA
>NZ_CAXUCH010000028.1:396-24194 GCF_964249325.1 uncultured Mycobacterium sp.
ATGCACTCGTGGGCCACCATGCCGTTCTCGCCGGTGTAGAGCACCGGGTAGTACTCGTCGAGGCGGCGGGCGATGTAGTTAGCCGACGCGATCGCGGTCATCGACGCCTGGCGGAGGCCGGCGGCGCCCATCATCCGGATGTAGGCCCAGGTGATCGGCAGAATCGACGCGGACCCGTAGGGCGCCGACGACACCGGCCGCCCGTCTGGCAGCTCAGGGGCGTATGGGTGCCCCGGCAGGAACTGCGCCAGATGCGAGCGTGCCACGATCGGGCCGACGCCCGGGCCGCCGCCGCCGTGCGGGATGCAGAACGTCTTGTGCAGGTTGAGGTGGCTGACGTCGCCGCCGAACTTCCCCGGCCGGGCCAGGCCCACCAGCGCATTGAGGTTGGCGCCGTCGACGTAGACCTGGCCGCCGGCGTCGTGCACGGCCGTGCAGATCTCGGCGATGTCGTGCTCGTACACGCCGTGGGTGGACGGATAGGTGATCATCAGCGCCGCCAACCGGTCGCCATGCTCGGCTACCTTGGCCCGCAGGTCGTCCAGGTCGACGTCGCCGTTGTCGCGGCAGGCCACCACCACTACCCGCATCCCGGCCAGCGCTGCCGATGCGGCGTTGGTGCCGTGTGCGCTGGACGGGATCAGACATACGTCGCGCTGCGGCTCACCGTGGCTGGCGTGATAGTCGTGGATGGCCAGCAGGCCCGAGTACTCCCCTTGCGAACCGGCGTTGGGTTGCAGCGAGACCGCGTCGTAGCCGGTCATCTGGACCAGCCACGTACTCAGTTGCTCGATGAGCTGTCGGAACCCCGCGGTGTCGGAAGCCGGGGCGAAGGGATGCAGGCGCGCGAATTCCGGCCAGGTGATCGGCTCCATCTCCGCGGCGGCGTTGAGTTTCATCGTGCACGAGCCCAGCGGGATCATGCTGCGGTCCAGCGCGACGTCCCGGTCGGCCAGCGTGCGCAGATAGCGCATCATCGACGTTTCGGTGCGGTAACTGGTGAACGCCGGGTGGGTCAGGAACTGCGATGTGCGCGTAGCGATGTCCGCGCCCACGGGCTCCGCGGGGTCGACCCCGAAAGCCTCGAGCACCGCGGCCACATGCGCATCGGTAGTGGCCTCATCACACGACACTGACACCTGGTCGTCGTCCACGCGCCAGAGGTTGATGCCCCTGGCCTTCGCCGCAGCGATCACCTCGTCGGCGCGGCCTGGCACGCGGGCCAGTACGGTGTCGAAGTACTTGTCGTGCTCCAACGCATCGCCCACTGCGGCAGCTATTTTCTCGGCGTGGGCGTGCACGCGGCGTGCGATACGGGTCAACCCCTCGGCACCGTGGTAGCTGGCGTACATCGCAGCGATCACCGCCAGCAGCACCTGCGCGGTGCAGATGTTGCTGGTGGCCTTGTCGCGGCGGATGTGCTGCTCGCGGGTCTGCAACGCCAGCCGGTAGGCGGGGAACCCATCCACATCACGTGACAGCCCGACCAGCCTTCCCGGCACCTGGCGGGCGTGCTGCGCGTGCACAGACAGGTAGCCGGCGTGGGGGCCGCCGAATCCCATTGGCACACCGAAGCGTTGGGTAGTGCCGAACGCCACGTCGGCGCCGAACTCTCCGGGCGGAGTGATCAACGTCAACGCCAGCAGGTCGGCGCCGACGGCGACCAGTGCGCCGCGTTCATGCGCGTGTCGCACTAACGCAGACCAGTCGGTGATCCGGCCGCTGGCGCCGGGCAGCTGGGTGATGACGCCGAAGAACTCGCCGTCGGGCAAGCCGTCACGCAGGTCGGCGGTGACGATCTCGATGCCCAGCGGCTGCGCGCGGGTGGCCAGCACCGCGGCGGTCTGAGGAAACAGGTCGACATCGAGCACCAGTCGACCAGCCCCTTTGCCGCGAGACGCCCGGTGCATCAGGGTCATCGCCTCCCCGGCCGCGGTGCCTTCGTCGAGCAGCGACGCGTTGGCGACCTCGAGGCCAGTGAGGTCGGCGACCATGGTCTGGAAGTTCAGCAGCGCTTCCAGCCGGCCCTGGCTGATCTCCGGCTGGTACGGCGTGTAGGCGGTGTACCAGGCCGGATTCTCCAAAATGTTGCGGCGCAGCACCGCCGGGGTGAGCGTGTCGTAGTAGCCCTGACCGATCATCGATACCGCGACGGTGTTGGCGGCAGCCATCGCCCGCAGCTCGGCCAGCGCCTGCTCTTCGCTAGCTGGCGGCGGCAACCCGTCCAGGCCGGGCGCGGCGCCGCTGTCGGTCAGTGCATCGAGGATCCCGGTCGGCAGCGCTTTGGCGGCCAGCTCGTCGAGCGACTCGATACCGATGACGGCAAGCATCGCCGCGATGGCATCGCTGTCCGGCCCGATGTGCCGGTCGGCGAAACGGGTTTCGGTGAGGTCAGACATCGCGGGCTCCTGACATCGGCAGAGGACTACGGGTCCTCTCCCTCTGTCCTCTACCCGAGCCGGGCGCCTGAGAGATTCGACAGCTGCGCTATGCCCAGCACGTCTTTCCCCATCGGCGGGTGAGCATCGTCACCGCTTTCCAGAGGCATCGTGTCCCCGCGCGGTCCGGGTGCCTGAGAGGTTGACGGAGAGGTGTTGCTCCTTCGGCGTCCGTGGCTGGCGGTCACGGAACTCTCCCGCGCGGGATCGATGCACTGCCGATTTTACCGGCTGCTCTTCAGGCCTACGAGCGCGCGTGTGTGTACCCCGATACGCCGTGGCAGTGCGTACAGCCGCGCACGCTCGCGCGAATAGACCGCTAGCCGATCTTGCGGTCGCGGTGCTTGCGCCGCGAAGCCAGCTCGTCCTCCGGCGCGGCGATCGACTCGCCACCGTCGGCACGCTCACCGGGGAAGTCGGCAATCACACCGGTCAGCTCGCGCATCGCGCCGGACACGGCGATGCCGAACACGCCCTGCCCGCCCTGCAGCAGGTCGACCACCTCCTCAGCAGAGGTGCACTCGTACACCGTCGTGCCGTCGGAGAACAGCGTGATGTTGGCCAGGTCCTGAACGCCGCGCTGGCGCAGGTGGTCGACCGCGACCCGGATGTTGTGCAGCGAGATACCGGTGTCGAGCAGGCGCTTGACGATCTTGAGAACCAGGATGTCCTTGAACGAATACAGCCGCTGGCTTCCGGAGCCGGCCGCGCTGCGGATCGACGGCACCACCAGCGAAGTGCGCGCCCAGTAGTCCAGCTGGCGGTAGGTGATGCCGGCGATCTGGCAGGCGCTGGGCCCGCGGTAGCCGACCAGCTCGTCGGGCACGGAATCGTCGGGGAACAGGCCTGCCTGCACGGGTTCGCTCGGTGCCGTGGCGGTGGGTTCGGGGCTCGTTGCGGAGTCGTCACCCTTGGCGTCAAGGTCTAACTCGTCTTGACGTGGTTGGTCGCCCACGGTGCTTCCTCTCGCCGCTGTCACCGACTGCCGCCGCAGTCGCGCTTGGTCAGGCCCGAGTGCTTGAGAGCATACGCTTTTCGACAAGCTGTCGTGCTGCTCGTCGCGATCAAGCCGCCATCAAAGTATGGCCGCGATCGGGGGCGGCCGACGCTTTCCGCGGGGCGTGTCGAGGTCCAAGTCATAGATGAGACGCATCCGTAACATCGCGGACAGCACGAGCCGACCGCGTCCGCGGTCAGCGCGTCGCAGCCAGTCGATGTCGATTAGGTCGCTTTGAAATCGTCGGGCGACACGCTGTCGAGGAATTCCTTGAACTTCTCCACCTCATCCTCGCGGACAGCGCTGGGCTCCTCGTCGCTCTCGTCCGGGATCAGCAAACCCGCCTCCGCGAGCACTGCCTCCTCGACGTAGATCGGCACGCCCACGCGCAGCGCGATGGCCACCGAGTCCGACGGCCGCGCCGAGACCTTGATGTTGCGGTCGAAGATCAGATCGGCGTAGAAGGTTCCCTCCTGCAAGTCGACGATCCGCACCTCCTTGAGGGAATGCCCAAGGGCGGCAATGACATCGCGGATCAAGTCGTGCGTTAGCGGGCGGGGCGGCTCGACGCCCTGCTGCTCCAGAGCGATGGCCGCGGCCTCTGACTGGCCGATCCAGATCGGCAGATACCGGTCACCGTTGGCCTCGCGCAGCAACAGCACCGGCTGGTTCTGCGGCTGCTCGACGCGAATGCCCACAACGCGAACTTCAGCCATCTGTGTCTGCCCTCCGCACGTGCTGCCGTGTTCACTCGACCCGGTGTCACGGAACCGCTGGACCCTCAGACCACCGAACACCAAGCCGTCGAACGAAGTCTAGTCCTCAGCGGTGCAGAACGTCGCGTACGGCCGACTTGATCAACGCCGTGTGCAAGGTGATCGCCAGCGCGGCCACCTCCCGCGCCAAGTCGTCGGCGCGGTCCCGGGCGCCGGCCTTGCCAGCTTTGCCTGCCCCGACGAGAGGCGCGGTGATCTGGGCGATCAGATCGGATTGCCGATCAGCCGCCGAACGGAATGCCCGCAGGTGCCGCGGTTCGATGCCGTAGTCGGTCAGCGCCCGGGCGCATTGCAGGATGACGACGGCGTGCTCGTCGAAGAAACCGCCAGGCCCGGTGGTAACCACGCCTGCCTTGAGCAGCGCTGTCAGCAACTCGCCGTCCACCCCCGACCGTTCCAGCAGGTCCTCCCGGCTCAGCCGGACGCCGGCGGGGGCCACCGAGGTCGTGTCGGCTGCGGCTTGGGTTGGCGCGGTACCCGATAGCGACACCAAACGCGGTACGCCGTAAGGCGATCCAGAAGGCGGCAGCTCACCGTCAGGCTGGGCATCCAGCTGCGCCTTGATCACCTTCAGCGGCAGGTAGTGGTCACGCTGGGCGGTGAGGATGAAGCGCAGCCGGGCGCAATCGTAGGCAGTGAACCGGCGATACCCCGACGCTGCGCGCTGCGGGGTCACCAACCCCTCGGCTTCCAGGAACCGAATCTTGGAGATGGTGATGTCCGGGAACTCCGGTCGTAGCAGCTCCAGTACCGCTCCGATCGACATCCCGGTCAGCGCGGGCGTCTCCGGTGCGGTCACGAGCTAGGCGATCCCCCGTCCTCGCTGGGCTTGGGGCCGGTCAGAAACACCAGGCGGAATTTGCCGATTTGAACCTCGTCGCCGTTTGCCAACACCGCCGAATCGACCGGCTCACGATTGACGTAGGTGCCGTTGAGGCTGCCGACGTCGACGACGTGGAACTCGTCGCTTTCCAAGCGGAATTCGGCGTGTCGACGGCTCACGGTGACGTCGTCGAGGAAGATGTCGCTGTCGGGATGCCGGCCGGCAGAGGTGACCGGTTGATCGAGCAGGAAGCGAGACCCCGCGTTGGGGCCTCGTTTGACGACCAGCAACGCCGAGCCGGCCGGCAGGCCTTCGACGCCGGAAACCGCACTCTCCGTGCCCGCTTGCGCGGGAGCATCCAGTTCGTTGAGGAAGTCGGCCCGGAAGACCGATGTCGTCTCCACCGTGACTTCGTCAGAGGTCTGGTCGTTGTCCTTTTCCGTCACCGGCTGCTCCTCACTGGCCGCTGTGGCGCTGTCTGGCCGGGCCCACTGGGCCGGCCGTCCGACCGCATTACCGTCGTTGTCTTGACCGTACCGCGCACGGGTCCCCAATGTGCCCACCACCGCAGGATCACCCGAGCCGAGGCCAGGTTGCTTCGCGGGGCGTCCAACGGCCGCATCTCGGCCCGGGGAGTCGTGCCCATATGCCCGGCTCCTCCTGGGGCGGCTGCGCGCCCGCATCGTCGCCGGCTGGTGCTCCATCGCCCGGCTCCTCCTCGGGCCGCTGGCCGCCCGCATCGTCGCCGGGCGAAAGGCACCTTAACAATCGTCATTCGGTCAGCGTCCCGCGGTAGGCGTCGGCGTCAAGCAGCGCGGCGAATTCCTGTTCGAGGGCGCCGCTCCCGTCGGCCTCGAGATCGAGCAACCATCCCGCGCCGTACGGGTCGGAGTTCACCAGCTGGGGGCTGGCTTCCAGATCACGGTTGACCGCAACCACTTTCGCCGAAACCGGCGCATACAGGTCTGACACCGACTTGGTGGATTCCACCTCGCCGAAAGATTCGCCCGCGGTCACGGCTGTACCGACTTCGGGCAACTGCACGAACACCACATCACCCAGAGACGATTGCGCGAAGTCGGTGATGCCCACCCGCACTGTGTTTTCCCCGGTGCGACGTACCCACTCGTGCTCGGCGGTGTAGTGCAAGTCGGGCGGGATTTCGGTCACGGCAATCCTGTTCTGGTCGACATAGCTTATTTGACTGGCTGAGCGTATTGGCGTGGTTTTGGTTGCCGCAAGGCGGTGACATCGACTCGGTCCGCCTGCTGTACCGACATGCGTCCTCCCACGCGTTTGACGCTGTCGACTGCGCCGCCGGGGATGTTCATCGCTGCGGCCAGCGTCGGCGGATCCCCAACGGCCAGAATCGAATACGGCGGCGACAGGGTTTTGCCGTCGATGGTCAGTGCACCGGGTGCGCCGACCACCCAGGTGTCGACGCCTACCCGCAGCGCCTGGTGCCTGTCGTTGATCTCGATGGCCTCGGCGCCGGCGGCGCGCAGCTCGTTGATGACATCGAGCATCGCCTCCGGCGCGACACCCGGCCCTGGGTCGTCGATTTTGACGCTGACACCGGGACCGGTGGCTCCGACGGTGCCGACCAGGATGGACAGCGCCGCAAGCCTCGCCTGCGCGTTTTCGATGGCCGCCTGGTTGCTGCTGCCGGATGCCTGCAACGAACTCAGCGTGCGCTGCAGTTCGGTGACTTCGGTGTTCAGCGTCGCCTCGCGCTGCCTTAACGAGTCCAGCAATACCAACAGGTCAGCCGGGCGGGCGGTTTCCAGCGAATCACCGGACTCGTTCTGCCGAACCTGGGTGACAATCGCGACGCCGAGCATGAAGCACAACACGATCGCCAGCGCACCGAACACCAACTGTGAACGGCCACGCCGCAATACACCGCCCAGGTTGGATCGCCGCAGCCACCCGAACCTTTGCCGTGGATAGTCGGGGGGCAGTTCGTGGCGGCCGTGCGGCGCGGCTCCGGCAACGTGGGAGTCGCGTTGCTGCCCGGCGTCGTCGCCGCCACGTGCTGCCGGTTGATCGGTCATCGGTGTCAAGCCCCGAACAACCGGCGTCGCAGTGCGGCGGTGTTGCCGAATATGCGGATGCCCAGCACGACGATGATCGCCGTCGACAATTGTGTTCCGACGCCGAGTTGATCGCCGACGTAGACGATGAGCGCGGCCACGAACACGTTGAAGACGAACGACACCACGAACACCTTCGGGTCGAAGATCCGCTCCAGGTAGGCCCGCAATCCGCCGAACACCGCGTCGAGCGCGGCGACCACGGCGATCGGCAGGTAAGGCTGGATGACCTCGGGCACGCTGGGATGGAAGACCAAACCCAGCACGATGCCGACGACAAGAGCCGCGAGACCGATCATGTGGCTCCGGCGTTCGCCGCGGCAGTTGTTGAGGCTGGTGTCATCACGATTCCTGTCGGTTCGATTCAGGGGCCAAACTGCTTGGCCAACTTAACATCCCGAACAGCTCCGGCTGGCAATGCGAGTGCGTCGCCGACGCTGACACTGACACCAACACCGTAGGAAACCTCCAACAGCCGGAGCCGATGCAGACCGGGGCTGTGGTCGAAAAGGTCGCGCATGGCATGCGGCGGTCCGATTGCCTGAATCGTGTATGGCTTGCTAATTGGATTATTGTCGACCAAGATCGAGCCGCCCGCCTGCCGGATCGTGACGTTGGGCCCGATCCGGACACCGCCCACTGCGAGAGCTTCTGCGCCACTGGCCCACAACGAGTTGACCACCAGCTGCAGATCGCGGTCCAGAATGATTTGCCGGCCGCCGGCCACGCGCTGTTTGGAGACGTCGGACAGATTCGGGCTGACCCCCGGGTCCGTCACCGTCACGGTCAGACCGGGACCAATGACTGGCGTGCTGGCCGACGCCAACGCCAGCTTGTCGAGGTTTCCCAGCAGTCGCTGCCCCTGCGCGTCGGCAACCAGTGCGCGCCGCTGCACGTCGTCGACTTGCGCCGCCAGCGCATTACGGCGTGCGGTCAGCTCATTGGTGGACGCCTCCGCCGAGCGCACGCTGGCTGCCAGCACCTGCTGGGCAGCGCTGACGCCGGGGGCAACCGAACGGGCTTGCGCGACCGCCGCCGCGAACACTACGGCGACCAGTAACGCCGCCGCGGCTTGCCACATCCGGCCAAGCATGCGGGCGCGGCGGGTCGGCGGTGCGGCGGCGCGGTCACGCTCGGCGGCTGTCGCGGCGTAACCCGGATCCAGATGCTCGGACAGCAGAGCGCGCAGCAGCGACGGCACTGGGATCAGTTGCGGTCGCCCGGCCTCGTGCGCGCTGCGGCCCGCGACGGGGTCATACCCGCCCAGCGTCTGGTCAGCCACGACCCGCTTCGCCTCCCACCCTGGGCAGCCGGCGCACTACCATGACCATCTGAGCCACGTACAACACGAATGACCACAGGTACATGTACAGGCCCCAGATCAAAAACGCCCAGCCGCAGGCCAGCACCACGCGACTCCACAGCGCGTTCCACTGCCCCAGCAGGATCAGCGGGAACGCCGACATCAGAGCGAAAGTCGCCGCCTTACCGATGTAGAGCACGGGCAGCGCGGTGAATCCGCGGCTGCGCAGCACCGGCAGCTCCAGAGCCAATAGCGCGTCGCGAGCCAGCAACACCGCGATGATCCACCACGGCACGATGCCGCGTAATCCGAACGCGATCGGAACGGTCACCACGTAGAGCCGGTCAACCGCCGGATCTAGCAGTTCCCCCACCCGCGACGCCTGGTTCAACACCCGCGCGATCTTGCCGTCGGCCCAATCGGAGGCGCCACTGAAGATCAGGATCGCAAGCGCCCAAGCGTCGGTATGCGCCACCAAGAGCAGATAGATGAATACCGGGATGAGCACCAGCCGGATAACGCTGAGCGCGTTGGGCACCGTCAGCACCCGGTCGTGCGCCGCCCCCGGCTTCATGAGCCGTGACCCTAGCTCAATTGCCCGGCTCCTCCGCATCGCGCTACGCGCTCTGCATCGTCGCCGGGCCCCGCCCCAATTGCCCGGCTCCTCCGCATCGCGCTACGCGCTCTGCATCGTCGCCGGGCTAGCGGAATACCCCCGGCAGGCTCAGCGCGGAAAGCGTGTCGTCGGCCAACGGGTTGTCACGCACCATGTAGGTCCAGGTCGACGTCGGCCGGGCCAGCTTGGACAGGTCCACGCCCGGCTCATCCTCGATGGCCGGTGAGGTTTCGAACGTCTGCTGGCCAGCCTCGATCGCGTCGGCGGCCAACGAGGCGAACGCGTCGACCGCCATCCGGTGGAACTCGTCAAGCGGGTTTTGCCGGCCCAGTGCCCGCAGGTGGATGCTCTCCCGGATGTCGGCCAGGTAGGCCAGGTGATCGGCCCAGCCGCGGTCGAGGTGATACAGCATGATCAACCGGCAGATCGTCTCCAGGCGATCTTCGGCCAGCTCCTCGGCCAGCTCCTTGTACCGCTTCGGTGACAGTTCGGCGAGCTCCTTGCGGGCGGTGTCGGTGCTCAGCAGCGCATTCCGCCGCTCGACGATGATGGCCCGCTGCTGGGCGATCAACTGGTTATAGCGCCAGGTGTTGGCGTGCACGTCGAGCAGCTTGCCTTCGGCGACGCGCTGGGCATGGTCGAGCAAGCCGGCCGCTTTGGGGCTGGTGATCCGCCCGTTGTCGTCGGTGGCCATCGGCAGCTTGTGCTGCTCCAAATTGGCGGTGACGACGTCGTCTTCCCAGCTGGCGAAGAACACCGACGAGCCCGGATCGCCCTGGCGTCCGGCGCGCCCCCGCAGCTGGTTGTCGAGCCGTTGGGTGTGGTGTCGCCCGGTGCCGACCACGTGCAAGCCGCCCAATTCGGCGACCCGGTCGTGATCGGCCTCGTCGGAGCCGCCGAGCCGGATGTCGGTGCCGCGCCCGGCCATCTGGGTAGACACCGTGACCACCCCGAATTTGCCGGCCTCAGCGATCACCCGCGCCTCCTCGGCGTCGTTTTTGGCGTTGAGCACCACCGCCGGCACACCGCGGCGCAGCAGCCGCTCGTGCAACTCCTCGGATTCGGCCACATCGCGGGTGCCGACCAGCACCGGCTGCCCGGTCTCGTGCACCTCGATGATGTGCTCGACGATCGCGTCGTTCTTGGCGGCCGCGGTGATGTACACCCGGTCGGCCTCGTCTTCGCGGATGTTCGGCTTGTTCGGCGGGATCGGTGAGACGCCGAGTTTGTAGAACTGGCGCAGCTGCTCGCCGGCGGCGAGCGCGGTGCCGGTCATCCCGCAGACGGTGGCGTAGCGGTTGATCAACGCTTGCACCGTGATGGTGTCTAGCACCTCGCCGGTCTCGGTGGTCTCGATGCCCTCCTTGGCCTCGACGGCGGCCTGCAGCCCGTCCGGCCAGCGCTGTAGCTGCGCGATGCGGCCACGCGAGGCGTTGATCAGGTGCACGGCGTCGTCGCGCACGATGTAGTGCACATCGCGCTGCAACAGCACATGCGCGTGCAATGCGACGTTGACCTCCGTCAGCGTCGTGCCGACGTGCTCCTCCGAGTACAAGTCGATGCCGCCGAGCGCCTTCTCGATTTTGCGGGCACCGGTGTCGGTGAGATGGACGTTGCGGTTGTCGGAGTCGGTGTCGTAGTCCTCGCCAGGCTGCAGTCCGCCGACCAGCCGGATAATCTCGAGCCGCGGTGTCTCCCGGTGCGTGGTTCCGGCCAAAACCAGCGGCACCAACGCCTCGTCGACGAGCACCGAGTCGGCCTCGTCGATCAGCGCCACGTCGGGATCGGGCGACACCAGTTCGGCGACGTCGGTGACCAGCTGGTCGCGCAGCACGTCGAAGCCAATTTCGTTGACCGAAGCATAGGTGACGTCGCACTGGTAGGCCGCCCGGCGTTCGTCGGCCGTCGACTCGGCGGTGATCCAGCCGACCGTCAACCCAAGCGCCTTGATGAGCGGGCCCATCCATTCGGCGTCCCGGCGGGCCAAGTAGTCGTTGATGGTGAGGACGTGCACGTGCCGGCCGGCCAGCGCATACCCGGCAGCTGCGATCGCCCCCGCTAGGGTTTTGCCTTCGCCAGTGGCCATTTCGATCACATCCCCGGCCAGCATGCGCAGCGCGCCGAGCAGCTGAACGTCGAAGGGGCGCAGCCCGGTGGCCCGCTCGGCCGCTTCCCGGGCGATCGCGAGGAACTGGGCAATGTCGGCGGATTCGGCGAGATCGTCCAGCCGCAGCAGGCCGGCGGCCTTACGCAGTTGCTCGTCGTTGAGCCCGGCGGCCTTCTCGTCGTATTCCGCCGACGCGCTGACCTCGGCCAGCGAATGGCTTTGGTTCTTCTCGGTGCTGGCGCCCAGTAGCCGCCAGAATCGGCTGCTCAGGCGCCCCGGCTGAGCGCTGGTGGTCTTCGGCACAGGTCAACGGTACGCGGTGATGACGGACCCGCTCATGCCAAGTTCGACCGGCGGGGATACGCGACTGCGGGGTCGGTGAGCACGTTGACGACGGCAGGCAGCCCGCTGCCGAGCGCCCGTTCCAAGGCGGGGCGTAGCTCGGCGGGCGTTGAGACCAGCTCACCGTGGCCGCCGAGCACGCGTGCCAACTCGTCATAGCGGGTGCCCGGCCGCAGCTCGGCAACCACCGAGTAGCCGTAGAGAGCCTCCATCGGGTGTTTCTCCAGCGCCCAGATGCCGTTGTTGCCGACTACCGAGACCACCGGCACGCCGTGGCGGACCAAGGTGTCCCATTCCATGCCGGAAAACCCGAATGCCCCGTCGCCCTGCAGGAGTACCACTTGGCGGTCCGGCCGCGCCAGCTTCGCTGCCAGCGCATAACCCGGGCCGGAGCCAAGGCAGCCGAAGGGGCCGCTGTCGAGCCAGGCGCCCGGAACGTAGCTATCGATCACCCGGCCGGCGTAGGACCCGAAATCGCCGGCGTCGACGACGATGATCGCGTCGCGGTCCAACAGCGGCGCCAGCTCGGCATACACCCGCATGGGGTGCAACGGAGCGCGCTCGTCGGCCAGCTCGGCGCGTTCGAGATCGCGCACGGTGGTTTCCGTCTCGCGCAGCAGCCCGATCCAGTCCTCAGGGTCGGGCCCGCTGGTGTCGGCGAGCGCCGACAAGATCACCGACAGGTCGCCGTAAAGGCCGGCCGCGATCTGACGCGGATGCTCGCGCTGGGGTGCCGCGCGGTCGGCCACGATGAGCTGAGTCTCGGCTCCGAACACCGCGCCGAAGCCCAGCCTGAAGTCCATCGGCACCCCGAGCACCACCGCGACGTCGGCCTCCCGCAACGCTTTTGAACGCGCACGCGAAAACGCCAGCGGATGGTCGGCGGGCACCGCGCCGCGTGCCATCCCGTTCATCAGCACCGGTATGCGCCGCTGCTCGACCAGCCGCAGCAACGCCGCTTCCGCATGGCCCCACCACACGTTGGTGCCCGCCATGATTACCGGCCGCCGCGCCTTGCCCAGCAATTCTGCGGCGCGGTCAAGGGCGTCGCCGTCGGGCGCCGGTGCCGGCGGGGGGTCAGCCAGCGCACCGGCCCGGTTGTCGTCATCGCATGGCGAAAACACATGGTCCATCGGGAAGTCGACGAACGCGACCCCCGAGGGGGCGGCCACCGTCGCTCGCAGTGCGTCGTCAATCAGTCGCCCGGCATCGTCGGCGGATTTCGCAGTGGCCGCAAAGCGGGCCAGCGGCGCGACGAACGGCACATGATCGATTTCCTGCAGCGAACCCATGCCCCACCGGGCCGCCGGCGCGCGGCCACCCAGCACGAGCAGCGGCGACTGGTTTTGCTGCGCGGCGGCCATCGCGCTCATCCCGTTGGTGACACCGGGACCGGCGGTCAGGGCGGCCACGCCGGGTTGGCGTGTCACCTTCGACCAGCCCTCGGCGGCGAAGGTGGCGGTCTGCTCGTGGCGGGTGTCGATCAGCCGGATGTCCTCGCTGCGGCAGCCGTCGTAGATGGAGAACAGGTGGCCGCCGGACAGGGTGAACACGGTGCTGATGCCGCTGGCGCGCAGCCGCCGCGCGATCAGGCGGCCGGCGTGGATGGTCTGGCTGCTGGGGGCATCGGTGCTCATTGGCCGAGCGTAACGATCGCCATGGCGCTCTCGCCGGGCCGCTGAGGTAGCTTCGCGGGAAAATCTCGTGAGGCCAGCGTTGGATCGACGCCTTAGCCGGCAAGCACCGAGGGAGTAGCGCACCGTGGAGTTGTTCAAGCCCTCCATTGACTGGAGTCACGCCCTAGGCGATTCGTTGCGGTGGATTGCGGTGGCATGGTTGATCAGCGCGGTCTGCGTGATCGTCGTGGTGGCGCTGCTGCGATTGCTCACGCCGTGGGGCCACCAATTTTGGCGAATCACCGGCGGCTATTTCGTCGGTCGGCGCAGCATTCCGGTCTGGCTGATGCTTGCCGTGCTGCTGTTGTCGGTCGTTATCGCGGTGCGGCTCAATGTGTTGTTCAGCTACCAGGCCAACGATCTGAATTCCTCGGTCCAGACCGCGGTGCAGGGCATCGCCGCCCACAACCAACAGGTCAAACAATCTGGAGTGCATGGCTTTTGGATGTCGCTATGGATCTTCAGCATCATGGCGGTGCTGCACATCGCCCGCTTCATGCTCGACATGTATCTGATGCAGCGCTTCATCGTTGCCTGGCGGGTCTGGCTGACCGACCGACTCACCGGCGATTGGCTAACCGGGCGCTCTTATTACCGAGGGCGCTTCATCGACGCCACCATCGACAACCCCGACCAGCGAATCCAGCAAGACATCGACGTGTTCACCGCCGGGGTGGGAGCCACGCCTAACGTGCCGTCCAACGGCACCAACAGCGTGTTGCTGTTCGGTGCCGTCAATTCGGTGCTGTCGGTGTTTTCGTTCACGGCCATCCTGTGGAAGCTGTCCGGCACGCTGACCATCTGGGGTTTCAGCATTCCCAAAGCGTTGTTCTGGAGCGTCATCGCCTATGTCTTGTTCGCGACGATCATCGGGTTCTGGATCGGGCGGCCGCTGATCTGGCTGAGCTTCCGCAACGAGCTCACCAACGCCGCCTTCCGCTACGCGCTGGTGCGGGTGCGTGACGCGGCCGAGGCAGTCGGTTTCTACCGCGGCGAGCGCGCTGAACGGGTGCAGCTGTCGGAGCGGTTCCGCCCGATCATCGACAACTACCTGCGGTTCGTGAACCGGACGATCGGGTGGTTCGGCTGGAACATCTCGATGAGCCAGGCGATTGTGCCGTTGCCCTGGGTGCTGCAAGCGCCGCGGTTATTCGCCGGCCAGATCAGGTTCGGCGACGTTACGCAGTCGGCGACCGCGTTCGAGAGCATTCACGACGGCCTGTCGTTCTTCCGTAACGCCTATGACCAGTTCGCGAGCTATCGTGCGGCGATCATCCGGCTCCATGGCCTGGTCGTGGCCGACGAGAAAGCCCGCGAGTTGCCCGAGATTCTCACCACACCGAGCGTCGATGACGCCGTCGACATCGAAAGCCTGGAAGTGCGGACACCGGACGGCGACCAGCTGATCGATTCCCTCGATGTGCACCTTTCGGTTGGTGAGGCGTTGGTGATCACGGGACCGTCAGGTAGCGGTAAGACAACGCTGCTGCGCAGCCTTGCCGAGTTGTGGCCGTATGCGTCGGGGACGTTGCGGCGACCCGACGGTGCCAACGAAACGATGTTCCTTTCGCAGCTGCCGTATGTGCCGCTTGGCGACCTGCGAGCCGTGGTGTCCTATCCGTCCTCCGCGGGTGACATTCCCGACAGCGAGCTGAGCGAGGTATTGACGAAAGTGGTGCTGCCGCATTTGGTTAACCGCCTCGACGAGGAGCAGGACTGGGCGAAAGTGCTGTCCCCCGGCGAACAGCAGCGGGTGGCGTTCGCCCGGGTGCTGTTGACCAAGCCCAAAGCGGTGTTCCTTGACGAGGCCACGTCGGCGATGGACGAAGGGCTCGAGTTGGCGATGTATCAACTGCTGCGCACCGAGCTACCGGACACCATTGTGGTCAGCGTCAGCCACCGCAGCACTGTTGAGCCGCATCACGATCATCGCCTTCAGCTACTCGGCGAAGGACGCTGGCGGCTGAGCCGGGTCGAGGAGGAGCCGGCGCCCGTGTAGCGTTCGTTTGCGCGAGCAGGCGCAAAAGTACCCGAATGCCTGGGAAACGGGGCTTTTACGTCTGCTCGCGCGTGGCCGTGGCGGCGTGCGCTCCGGCGCGGCGCCCGAAGAAGGACCCTTCTCCGAGCTGGGTGCCGCTGGCGTAGCCCTTGCCGTCCTGAGCGATATTGGATGCACACGCGCCGACCGCGTACAAACCGGGGATGACGGTGCCGTCGTCGCGCAGCACCTGGCCGTCCACCGACGTGGCCAGCCCGCCGATGGTGAACCCGGCATACATCGCCTTCCCCAATGACAGGTCGAACGCACCCCAGGGTCCTTTGTCTTGCGGCGCAAGGAATTCCGGCTGCTTGTGGAAATCGGGGTCTTCCCCGCGGGCCGCGAACTCGTTGTAGCGGTTCAGCGTCGCAACGAGGTTGCCCTTCGGGATGCCGAGCGCGGCTTCCATCTCCTCGACGGTCTCCCAGCCGTCGATCAACGGCACCAGCGGCACTTGTGGGCGTTGCAGATGCGCTTCGTCGACGATCAGGAACGCTGCGCTGTCGGGCTGGTCCATCACGAAACCCGAAGTGCGCGAATGATAGCTATCCTCGGCGACGAACCGCTTTCCGAGTTTGTTGACGATGATCCCGGTGAGCAGGATCGACGGCGGGTAGGCCGGCGCCGTGATGAAGATCTGGTCCATGTGCTGGGTGGCACCACCGGCCGACATACCCAGCCGGATGCCCAGGCCGTCGTCATAGGTGTTGCCCAAAACGAACGGCTTTTCTGCCAGTTTCGGGGTGTACCGCGCCACCATCTCGTTGTTCATCACGAAACCGCCGGCGGCGATGATCACCGACTTCGCCTTGACCGCGCCGGTTTCCGAAAATTGCTTCCACATCACCCCGGTGATCGCGCCTGAACCGTCCACGATCAGCTGCGTCGCACCGGTCTCATACCGGATCTGCACGCCGAGATTCTCGGCGCGCTTGAGCAGCAAGTCGATCACCAGCTTCGCGCCCTCAGTGTCGCCAGGCACCGGCACCTTGTGTCCCCGCGGCGCCGGCACCGCCTTTTCAAAAAACGGCCACACCTTCTCGTTGCCGGTGTACATCAACCCTTCGGTGTTGGGCTGAATCACCGCCTTCTCAGGATAGAAGCTGCGCTCGAACTGAAAGCCAAGGCTTTCAAGCCAATTGAAGTGCTCGACGCTGCCTTCGCAGTAGGCGCGGATCTTTTCGTGATCCGGATCCCGCGACACCGCGACCAGATACTTGTACATCTGCTCCGGCGAATCCGCGTGACCAGTCGCCTGCTGGACCGCGGTGCCGCCGCCGAGATAGAAATGCCCGCCGGCCATTGCCGTGGTCCCACCGGCCGCGGCGGCGCGCTCCAAAACCAGCACCCGGGCGCCGGCGGCCGCCGCACTGACAGCCGCACACCCACCGGCAATGCCAAAGCCGATCACCACCACGTCGACGTCATCCGACCACGACGTCACCTCGTCCGCATTCACCGGTGCCGGTATCTCGGTGCTCACTGGCGCCGCTCCTCCTCATCGTCCCCTCGCAAGCTGGGGTCCCTCGCGCTTTGCATCGTCGCCGGCGGTGTTCATTGGCGCCGCTTCTCCTCATCGCTTCGCGCTTTGCATCGTCGCCGGCGGTGTTCATTGGCGCCGCTCCTCCTCATCGCTACGCTCTGCATCGTCGCCGGCGCGGCTCACTGCTGCTCCTGCTTCACGTAGTCGAAAAACGCCCGAATCTCCGGCGAGACGTGTGCGATCTCCACGAACGGCACCCCGGCCTGCGGTGCCGACACATAAGCGAACCGCATCCCGCCGGCCATCAGGCCCTCCTGCGCAACCGCTGCCCCGTGCTCGCCGGCCGCGGCGATCATCGCGTCGAACTGCTCGGCGGTTTTCGCCTCGACGCAGATGTGGTGCAGCCCCGGCCCGTTGTCCCGCAGAAAGTCACTATAGATGTTCGGCCCGCGGACCGGCTCAATCAGCTCCAGCTGCATATCGCCGAGGTAGCTCAGGGAAATGCTGGCAACGAAGTCGGCCGGCTCGCCGTGGTAGCGGCAGGTGTCCGACGGAAAGTGCACCTCAGGTAGCCGCACCCACTTGCGGACCCCTAATAGGCCGGTGAGGGCGGTTTCAGTGGCATTCAGGTCGGCGGTTACCCACGCGATTTGGACCGGCGATCCGGCGTGAAGGCTCATCGCCTCGCAGGATAGCCCAGCCGGTAGGCCCACAGATAGACGTTGCCACGGCCAACCGCTGCCGGTGCATGGAAGGTCGATGAACACGTTCTAATTCACGGGCGTCACCGCCGGGTCAGCACATCGACCAGCAACCGGACCGGGGCGTCGAAGACCGCTTGGGGGTCGCTCAGGATGTCGGGCCCGTACCGCCCGAAAACCTCGAGGCTGATCGCACCCACGATGGCTGCCCATAACAGGAAGCACTTGGCGACAACGCGATCATCTCCGGGAAACCCGAACTCGTCGCGGACCCGTTTGAAGTCCGACGCCATTGGCTGCGGCGCAGCATCATCGGTCAACATGATGTCGCCAGTGGCGATCCCGGCGGCCACCGCGTCGAACAACGCGCCCACCACCCGGGTGCCGGGTCCGCCGGTCCGTTCCGCCGGTGCGTGATAGCCGGGAACCGGGCTGCCGTACAGCAGTGCCCACCTGGCCGGGTGCGCAACCGCCCATCTGCGGACGGCGTGCGCGATCACGGTGACGTCGTCGCTCCACACCTCCGCCATTGCGTCGCGGGCCTGGTCAACGGTATCGGCCAGCTCGTTGTAGGCGTCGACGAGCAGCAGCGTCAACAACTCGTCGCGGTTGGCCACATACCGATACACCGCCGAGGAAACCATGCCCAGGTCGCGGGCGATCGCGCGCAGCGAGAGCCCGGCCGCCCCGTGGTCGACGAGGTGGCGGCGGCCCAGCTCGACGATTTGCGCCTCGATGCGCTTCCGCGAGGCCTCCCGCTTGGCCATGCGGTCAAGTCTGGCACAAGCGAGAACAGTGCTCTTGATTTGGCGCTGGGAGCCGCGGCTAGATGCCCGGTGACGTTTCAGGTTCGTGGCGCGAGACCGGCTGCTGCGCTGCTGACTTTGCCCACCCCAACGTCCTCGCGGACCTGCTGGGAAG
The DNA here is from genome assembly GCF_964249325.1 of uncultured Mycobacterium sp. Classification (NCBI taxonomy): domain Bacteria; kingdom Bacillati; phylum Actinomycetota; class Actinomycetes; order Mycobacteriales; family Mycobacteriaceae; genus Mycobacterium; species uncultured Mycobacterium sp. The sequence goes on from NZ_CAXUCH010000028.1 coordinate 18,711, forward strand.
CCGACACCCAGGACACCGCCGCCGGAAACTGCCCCCACCTGCTGTTGAACATCCCGACGATCAGCGCTGAACCCGGACTAGCGGTCACATACACCGGCCCGCCGGAGTCACCGTTTTGGCTGACGATTCCTTCGGACATGGTGAACCAGCCGTTGTTGACGCGTTCGACGGTCCCGCAGCTTTCACCAGTGACGACGCCGAAGTGGCAGACGGGATCTCCAGGCCGCACCACGAGGCCAGGATCTGATCCCAGCGCACGGCCGCCGGGCAGAATGTTGTTCGCCGTCACGTCATCGGCCAGGACAATCGCTTCGTAGTCGTTGATCTGCTGGTCCGTTGCGACGGTGGCGCCGTTGGGCGTGTTGTCGCGAAACGTCGCTAGGTTACCGATGACGTGGTTGTCTTTGTCGGTGACCGGGCCTTGCCCGCGGCAGTGACCCGCGGTGAAGGCGACCCGCAGTGCCGGATCGACGTAACCCATGGTGCACAGGTGGGTGTCCTGGTGGATTTCCATGCCCGGATACACCAGCACGGGGTCGGCCCCGGCGACCATCGGCGCCAGCCATGCCGTCAGTGCCGCGATCAGCGTCGCGGCGAAGGCGGATATTTCAGCCCGGCGCACCATCGACTCCGATCCGTCGGCGGCCGACACAATGCCGGCCAAAGGGTGGTTGCTGTGCAGAGCATCGGCGTAGCGCCTCGAGACTTTACCGGCTTGTGACCCGCGACGACGGTTGGGTGAGAAATTCGCCCGCGCAATCGGCGTCTAGCCGCCCTGTGCTGCGAGGCTGCCAGCCGGGTGGTCCGAACAGGTAACCCAACCGATCACGAAGGCGTGCGGCTGACCGCACATCGCCGGCGATCGCGACATATTCAGAGGTCTGCAGCTTCCAGACGTTGTACGTGCCGACCTGCTTGGTGAGCCCGTAGTGCGGTCGGAAGAGTTCGGGCTGGAACGTGCCGAACAGCCGGTCCCAGATGATGAAGATGCCGCCGTAATTCTTGTCCAGGTATTCGGGGTCCATGCCGTGGTGCACCCGGTGATGCGACGGAGTGTTGAAGACGAATTCGACCGCATGCGGTAGTTTGCCGATCCGTTCGGTGTGTACCCAGAACTGATAGATCAAGTTCACCGAGAAGCTGGCGAACACTATCCACGGGGGAATTCCCAACAGCGGCAACGGGATCCACATAAGGATCTCGCCACTGTTGTTCCATTTCTGGCGCAGCGCGGTGGCGAAGTTGAAGTACTGGCTGGAGTGGTGGGACCGATGCGTGGCCCAGATCAGACGAACTCGATGAGCGATGCGGTGATAGGTGTAATACAGCAGGTCGACACCGAGGATCGCGATCACCCACGTGTACCACCGGGTCGCCGACAGATGCCAGGGTGCGAGGTCCGCGTAAATTGCGGCGTAGCCGAGCAGCGCCAGGAACTTCCAGAGCGCGGACGTGGCCAGCGACACCAGGCCCATCGAGATGCTGGTCAATGAATCGCGGGTCAGGTACGCCCCGGAGGGCGCCCGCTCAGCGTTCTCGATCTGTTCTAGCTTGCGGGCGGCGGTCCACTCCAAGCTCAGCAGCAGCAGGAAAAACGGGACGGCGAACAGCACCGGGTCGCGCATTTGCGTCGGCAGCACGGACAAGAAACCTGCGATCCCATCCACATCCGACACCCTACGACTCAGCGGATCTCGAGGCGCTGATCCCTACCTCATCCGCCAGCCGACTATGCGGCGGCTTTCGGCGGAAACGCAGCACGGTCGGCGATCGCACTCCGGTAGGCATGCACCCGCCCGGGGATGGTGGATACCACCGCGATAGTCCGGCCGTCACGCCCGTAGGCGGCGAGGAACGTCCAGCCGTCGATGTCGCCCTCGATCACTTGCATGGCGTCGTAATCGTCGGGTACGCCGAGCATTTGCAACTTGACGTCATACTGATCCGACCAGAAGTACGGCACTTCGCCGTACGCGTCACCGCGCCCGGGGCCGGCCAGCAGTGTGCGCGCGGCGGCCGCACCTTGGCGTGCCGCGTGTTCCCAGTGCTCGACTCGCAGATGCTTCTCGTAGAGCGGGTGCCACCAGCGCGCCAGATCACCGGCGGCGACGACACGCTTGCCGCCCTCGACCGCACCGGTGGCATCGCACAGCACGCCGTCGTCGACACGCAAACCCGAACCGTCTAACCAGCCGGTGGCCGGGGCGACCCCCAGGCCGATGAGTACAAGATCGGCTGCCAACTCGTTGCCGTCGGTGAGCCGAACAGCCCTTACGTTGCCTTCGCCGACAAAAGTGTCGACGCCGACGTTGACCCGGACGTCTACGCCGTGCTGGCGGTGCAACGCGGCGTAGCGGTCTGCCATCTCCTCGCCGAGCGCTCCGAGCAACGGCCCCGCGGTCAATTCGACCAACGCCACATCTAGCCCCAGCGACCGGCAACTTGCGGCGACCTCTGCGCCGATGAACCCACCGCCGACGACGACCACCCGAGGACGCGCCTGCAACCGCTGGCGGATAGCCAAGCAGTCGTCGACGGTGCGCAGCAAAAACACCCCGTCCGGCACCGGGCCGCCCGGCCATTCCCGGGGCTGTGCGCCAGAGGCGATGACCAGCCCGTCGAAGCCCAACTCCTGCTCGCGGTCGTCGTCTCGGACCAGCACGGTGCGCGACGACATGTCAAGCCCCACGGCAGACGCCCCGCGCAGCACCCTGGCATCGACGTCGAAATGCGGCGCCAAGTCGATCCCCGCGCGCTGTACTTTTCCGGTGAGCAGTTTCTTCGACAGTGGCGGCCGGTGATAAGGAGCATGCCGTTCGGCGCTGACAATCGTCAGCGCACCGTCGTAGCCCTCTGCCCGCAAAGTCTCCGCCGCCCGGGTACCCGCTACACCGGAGCCGACGACGACGACCTGTTTCAGCTGATCATCTGACGACACGGCGTTAATCCTGAATGGTGATGGCCTGGGTGGGGCAGGACACTTCAGCACCTTTGAGCTTGTCGCGCATGTCCTCGCCCGGCTCCTCTTGGAGCAGGTGAAGATAACCGTCGTCGCCGAGTTCGAAGACCTCAGGGCAAATGCTCATGCAGACGGCGTTCCCGTCGCAGGTGTCGAAATCAACGAAAACCTTCATCGAATCTCCGTCCTTACCTCATGCCTCGACTTTGTCGACTCCGTGCGATTTCAGTTGGGCGATAGCGCGCTTCCGGGCTTCGCGGGCCGACGGCGAGTGCTTTAGGTAGTCCACCGCCATCTGCGTGGACGCCTCGGGCCCGGGATGGTGGCTGGGACGCAGGTAGCGGAGCGGGACGGTAACCAGCAGTTTCCACGGTCCCGGCACTTTGTACTCGCGCGCGGCGCGCAACCAGTCGCGCCATCGCGGTTTGGCGTCGATGGTCGGGTCGTGCGTCATCAAGTAGCGCACCCCGAGAAACCACCAGAACATGAACTGCGGGGCGGTCGTCAACATGGCCAGTGCTCGCAGCGGGTAGCTGCCGCACACGTGCTGATAGACGTCGTACACCAGCGAGCGGTGCTCGATCTCCTCGGCCCCATGCCAGCGCAGCAGATCCAGCATGACCGGGTCGGTGCCCGCGTAATCCAGACCCTGATTCTGCAGCACCCACTGACCCAACACCGCGGTGAAATGCTCGAGCGCAGCCACGTCGGCCAGCCGCCGATACAGCCACCACCGCTTCATCGCCGGCGGCCACCACCTGGGCGGATCCCCCAGGGCCCACGACAAATATTTCCCCAGCCGAGTGGTGTAGGGCGTGGTGTCGATGCCTTGCTCTGCCAAGTGGTTTAGCACCACTTGATGCGCCCAAGCATGCCAGGACTCCTGCTGGATGAACGGTTTGATCGCCGCCTCCAGCTCGGGATCGTCAACCAGCGACGACGCTTCCAGGACGGCCTTGATGAAGTGCCGCTCGCCCTCCGGCAGCAGCAAATGCAACACGTTCATCATGTGCGTCGCGAACGGATCATCGGGTACCCAGTGCAGCGGCAGATTCGACCAGTCGAAGCGAACTTGGCGGCGAAACGCAGGGTGTCCGTCGTGGCGCACTTCCACTTCAGGCATCGGCCACTCCTCTCCAGCGCGTTATGAGAGCCCCTCGTCGGATAAGGCAAACCTGCCGCCGCTTGACACCGCGGCAACCGAACGACACCCGCAGTAGCCGCCGCGGCGGCAACTCCCCCCGGCCCCGAGCGGTTGGCCACCCCATCCGGCACCAGCAGCGGGGCCAGACACTTACAAGCATAGTGAGTGAATGCCCGAATACACAACAGCAGTATGGGATAAGACTCAAAACTGCTGGTAACTAGGCATGTTTTGAGACAAGTGTCCAAGTGGGTATACGCGCGTTTACTATGTCAGTGAACACTGTCCCGGCACGCTAACCCGTGTCCGACATGGGCGGCATGGCATCGCTCGGCTCACCGGCGTACCAATGCACCGCCTGAATGCCCGGCTGCAGCGAGAGCTCTGCGACGAGGCGCTCAAGCCGTGCCTTTTTTTTAATATTCATCAGCAGATATTCTGTTAAAGTAACTTTGTCGTCGGCGGCGCGTCCGGTGTGGATCCCCCGGAGAATGAGGTCGTTGGTGCTGGTGTGCTGCACGATTTGGGCGCGCGCGTATTTTTCGCTTTTGGGTCGACAAATCAACTGAACTTGGTAGGGCTGCTGGTCTTCGCTTTCTTCGACGACGTTGTCGTGGTCGATCAACCGACCGAGTGGACGTCCCAGCAGGTGGATGGCGACCACGGTGCCGGTGGCGATCACGGTGAACAACAAATGCCCGGAGGCGGCCAGCACGCCTACGGCGGCCGAACACCACAGCGTCGCAGCGGTATTCAGCCCGCGAACGTTGAATCCCTCACGCAGGATTACCCCTCCGCCGAGAAAACCGACCCCGGACACCACATACGACGCGACCCTGGTAGGGCTGGTGTCGTTGGTGACCACCGCGTAGAGCACGAACAAAGTGGCGCCGGTTGCCACCAGCGCGTTGGTGCGCAGGCCGGCCATGCGTGCCCGCCATTGACGTTCCACTCCGATCAGCGCGCCGCACCCTAGGCCGACGGCCAAGCGCAGCACAAAGTCGGCCAGGCTCAGCGTGTGCATGGCAAGGCGCTCCTTCCTGAGTTGAGGCGGCTGATCACCCGCGAACAGTGTGTCCGATTTTGTCGACGACCAGACCAACACTGGATGTACAGGCAGGGTCATCGGCAGATCGGCGCGGCGGTGCTGGGCGCAACCACGCCCCGGTAATCATGCAGGCTGGCGCGCGCGCTCGGCTTCGGCCGCCTCACGATTCAGACGCTGGGACCGGTAAATGCTGACTCCGCTGTGCGACATCAGCAGCGACGCGATACCCACCGCGATTATCGCTCCGGGTACTGCGGCGAAGGATCCGGTCATCTCGGCCACCATGATCATGATGGCAAGCGGTGCGTGGGCGACGCTGCCGAAGCAGGCCAT
>NZ_CAXUCH010000028.1:24204-28363 GCF_964249325.1 uncultured Mycobacterium sp.
TCCCACGACCACGAAAATGCCGGGGTCTGCGGGCACTCCGGGAAGGCTCCAGAGCTCGCCCAGCCGCCAGATCGCCGCCCCGACAAACGCACCAATCACAATGCCGGGGCCGAAAATCCCGCCCGATCCGCCGGTGCCAATCGATAATGACGTGGCCACGATTTTGGCGATCGGCAAGGCGAGCACGATCCACAACGGAATCGTCATCAACGTTTGTCGTGTGATGGCTTCCTGAATCCAGCCGTATCCGCTGCTGAGGATTTGCGGGATCAGCAGCCCTAATAGCCCGACCAGCAGTCCGCCGAGGGTCGGTTTGAGCACGCCCCCGGGCAGTCGATCGGTCAACGCCACCGTCCAATAGAAGACGCGGGCATACAGATAGCCGATCGCGGCAGCGATCAAGCCGATTACTGCGAACCACAGCAGCGGCCAGGCTTCCTCGAAGCGGTATTCGGCGTCGACGAAACCGAACAGAGGCTCGAAACCGATGATCGAACCGAGCACCGCGTACGCCGCGGCCGAGGCGATGAAACCGGGCACCAGTGCGCGGTATTCGAGGTCCTCGCGACAGATGATTGACGTGGCCAGCACTGCTCCGCCCAGCGGTGCGCCGAAGATGGCACCGATGCCTGAGCCGATGCCTACGGCCACCGCGATCCTGCCGTCCTCGACAGGAAGGTTCAGCCTACGGGTCAGCAGCGATCCGAAGCCTGCCGAGATCTGAGCGGTGGGACCCTCGCGACCGCCCGAACCGCCGGAGCCGATGGTCAGTGCGCTTGCCACCATCTTCACCAGCACCACGCGGCTGCGGATGTTGGTGGGATAGCTGTGGACCGCCTCGATCGCTTCGTCGGTGCCATGGCCTTCAGCTTCCGGGGCAAGCCAGGCGACGATGACCGCTGACAAGAACGCACCGGCCGTCGTCACCAGCGGAATAGCCCACGCACGGTGGAAACCGGAGGAAGGATGGTTGCCGTCCTCTCCCACCGGAGTGGGGATGCGATAGTCGGCCAGGTAGCCCAGCAGAAACTCGCTGGCGTATTTCAGCAACAGATAGAAGACCACCGCGCCGACGCCGGCGATGACGCCGATGGCAATGCCAAGGATGAGCCACTTGCGCACGTAGCCGGACCGCCGGATAAATGCGCCCAACCGCCCTCTGGGCTCCGCGGGACCGGTGTCTTTCGCCGCCGGCACCGTTGGGATGTTATCAGCGCACAGCCGGCGTTCGAGGCGGCCAACATCCCAGCGGTCTCGTCACGAAACGTGGGCCACCCGCGACGAGTGGATGAGCTACACGTCGCCTTCGAAATCGGCGGCCGGCTCTCCCCCGGCGCCGGTAAACGCGGTCAGAGCGCGCACCAACCCATGGCGCTCTGACGGCGGCATCTTTTCGACGATGCGCGCAATCTCGACGCGCCGGTGAGAAGTGACCTGCCGCACCACCTTTCGTCCGCGGGGAGTCAAGGCGGCAAGTAGTTCGCGCCGTGAGTTGGGGTGTGGTTGGCGATCGATCAGTCCGGCGCTTACGAGTCGATCGACCATCCGGCCAGCGGCCGAGGGTTTGACGCCGAGGAGCCCAGCCAGCGTGGCCAGGTTGATTGGGCCTCGATTCGACAGGATCACCAGGGTCCGGAACTGCGGGATGGTGATCGTTTCGTCGACTTGGGCAATCGAGTGGGCCGAGATGGCGACCAGTAACCGCGAGGCGGTCAGCAACGCGTCAGTGATCGCATCGAGTGATTCCAGTGTTGCTGCCGCGCTTTCGGTGGCCATTGTCTGCTTTGCGCTCCTTGTTCGCGCCCGCCGTACGGGGCGCTCGTCGATGCGATTTTTCACAGCTGCCATCCAGCAGTTTAGCAGGCGCCTACTATAATCAACGTAAACTATCTCTTAGTGTTACTATAACTGTATGTGAGCTTGGTGCGTGAAGTTTGGCCCGCCAAGGCGCCGACGACGGTGTTGGCGCACCCACCAGTTGCTTTCGTCAGGAGATTTTTATGAGCGTCGACACCCCTCCCGGCGAACACCACGCCGTGGCGACAACACACCGAGCGGTCTGGGCGATGGGCGACTACGCCCTGATGGCCGAGCAGGTGATGGCCCCCCTCGGCCCATTACTGGTCGCCGCCACGGGCACTGGTCCCAGCGATCGGGTGCTCGATGTCGCCGCTGGATCCGGCAACGTCTCCCTCCCGGCCGCCAAAATGGGCGCCAAAGTCGTTGCCAGTGACCTCACCCCGGAGCTGCTGAACCGGGCCCAAACACGAGCTGCCGAACAGGAACTCGGCATCGAGTGCCGCGAGGCCAACGCCGAAGAGCTGCCGTTCGCCGACGGGTCGTTCGACCGGGTGGTTTCGGCGATCGGCGTAATGTTCGCGCCGCGTCATCAGCGTGCGGCCGACGAGCTGGTGCGGGTATGTCGCCCCGGCGGAAAGATCGGGCTCATCAGCTGGACACCGGAGGGGTTCTTCGGCCAGATGCTTGCCACGATCAGGCCGTACCGACCGACGTTGGGCCCGACCGTGCCACCGGCGGCGCTGTGGGGCCGTGAGGATTATGTCGCGGGGCTGCTGGGGCAGCGGGTCGGCGAAATCAGCGCTCGGCGGGGCATGTTGACGGTGGACCGGTTCGACAGCCCCGAGTCGGTGCACGAGTACTTCAAGCACCACTACGGCCCGACCATCAACGCCTACCGCAACATCGCCGACAATTCCGTGCTGGTCCAGAGCCTTGACGCCCAACTCGTCGAACTAGCGCGACGCCACATGTCGAAAGGCGTAATGCAGTGGGAATACCTGCTGGTTGTCGCATCAAGGTGGTGCCCGAATGGAAACGTCGGCAGCGCCCGGGCATAACACCTCGATGGCTCGCTCGCATCGCATCTCGTACTGGGACGCTGAAGACACTGTCGCGTGGGAGGCTGGCAACAAAGCGATCGCGCGCCGCAACCTGCTCTGGATCGTCGCCTGTGACCACGTGGCGTTCGGGATTTGGACGCTATGGCCGGTGATGGTGCTCTTCATGCCCCGCAACGTGTACGGCTTTTCTCCGGCCGACAAGTTCCTCCTGGGCGCTACCGCCACACTGGTCGCGGCATGCCTCCGTATACCCTATTCGTTGGGCATTGCGCACTTCGGTGGCCGGAGTTGGACAGTCTTTTCGATCGTGATACTGCTCGTCCCTAGCGTGAGCGCTATCGTGCTGCTGGCCCATCCCGGTCTGCCGCTGTGGTGTGCGCGGCGCTTACTGGCTGCGGGGGCGCTAATTACGCGGCGTCGATGACCAACACCAACGCGTTCTACCCTCACCGGCTGAAGGGCTCAGCACTGGGGTTCAACGCCGGAGCCGGCAATCTCGGGGTGCCGGTGATCCAATTGGTGGGGCTGCTAGTGATCGCATTCGCCGGCCACCGCCAACCCTATTGGGTATGTGGGCTATACGTGCTGCTGTTGACGATCGTCGCGATCGGCGCAGCCCATTACATGGACAATCTTGAGCACCCCACCGAGGTCAGCCACCTGCGCTTGATTCTCTACGAGCGGGACACCTGGCTGTTGGCGCTGCTCTACCTGGGCACCTTCGGTTCATGGATCGGCTTCTCGTTCGCGTTCGGGCTGGTGCTGCAAGTGAATTTCGAAGCCACCGGGCAGACCCATGCCCAGGCAGCACTGCATGCCGCCGAATTCGCTTTCATCGGAACAACACTGGGCTCGGTGGCCCGCATCTACGGCGGCCGGCTCGCCGACCGCATCGGCGGCAGCCGAGTCGCGCTAGCGGTCTTCGCCGCCATGGGGCTAGCCACCGCGGTGCTGGTGGCCATCAGCACGGTGCATGACCACAATCCCGGTCCCACGACTGTCCGCCACGATGGTGGGCTATATCTGCGGCTTCATGGTCCTGTTTGTGCTGTCCGGGTTGGGAAATGGAGCGGTATACAAGATGATCCCGTCGGTTTTCGAGGCGCGCAGCCACCTACTGGCCGTCAGTGAGCTCGAACGCCGACACTGGTCGGCCGCCACTTCCGGCGCGGTGATCGGGTTTGTCGCGGCGTTCGGCGCACTCGGCGGTGTAGGGATCAACCTGGCGCTGCGGCAGTCCTACCTGAACACCGGCACCGACACGCCGGCGTACTGGATCTTCTTGGCCTTCTATATCG